>JAUQXG010000040.1 GCA_030834765.1 Lutispora sp. | reverse complement strand
AATCCATGTACTTTTTTTAGCTGATCAAACAAATCTAAGGCAAGCTTACAGACATGGTGACTATGAGGAATATTTACATCATATTTCTTCAAAATATTATCCAGACTATGTTTCAGTGCATTGTCCACAATCTCGCCCTTTAGCCCGCATATATTAAAATAATATTTGAAGAAAACTCCTTCTCTCAATCCATTACCGCTTATAACTAGCTTGTCAGACTGTATATACTCCATCAAAACTTTCAGAGGAACTAGCCCTCCTGAAATGATGTCAGCTCTTTCCTTCCCCAAGCCTGGCATTTCTTTTCTTTCACTAACTTTTAATCCAATAATTTTATCATACATTAAAGCTACCTCATCGGCTTCCATACAATAATTGTGAAGACCGCCGAGGAAGAAACCTTTCATCTTTTTATGAACTTTAGCCAGGGCTCTGATAGATCCTCCTAGTCCTATTACAGGCAATCCCCTGGCTTCAATAAGCCATTCAACCCCTCTGAGTTGGGCTATAATAAAATCCTCCAGCACTTTTAAGTTTTCTCTCAACAGCTCATCTTTCCCTAAAAATTTCTCTGTCAATACTACTGCACCATAAGGGATACTCATAGAATTTTTGATTTTTCTTTCTTCAACCCTGATAATTTCAGTACTTCCTCCACCTATATCAACAATAATGCAATCTTCTATATCAATGGTGTTGATTACACCTAAATAATCATAATAGGCTTCCTGCTCTCCAGTAATCACTTCAAAATCAAATTCCGTTTCAAGCTTCACCCTATCCAGAAAACATCTTCCATTTGCAGCATTTCTTACTGCCGCAGTGGCAATTGCAATGACTTTTTCTACCTTATGAGATTCGATAAGCTTCTTAAAAAGCTTTAATGCGTTGAGTGTTCTCTGCATTGCAGGTGCTTTGAGATTATTATCTTCCGCCATTCCTTCACTGAGTCTCACCATTTCTTTTTCCTGATCAATCATTTTGTAGAAGCCTTTTTCATATATGCCCATGATGATGATACGAATTGAGTTGGAGCCCAAATCAATAATCGCAATTTTTTCATCCAACTGTTTCACCTTCTTAACTATATTCTATATTAAAGTAACTTGTTATCGGAATATATCCCTTCAAATCTTGGAGAAGCCTGCTCCTTGCTGTATTGGCTGACACTGTCAAGGGCAATCTCACAAAAGTACGCCTGGGCATCTATGATCTTTTTCCCTCTTTTATCAATCCTTTTATATTTGCCGCTGCTGTCTAAGACCCGCGCTTTAACCGTATCATTGATCTCTATATCAAGTATATTGATCATTCTTTTTTTTATAAAGCTGTTCTCTATAGGAAAAAGGAGCTCTACCCTTCTGTCCAGATTTCTGGGCATTAAATCTGCACTGGACAAAAACACGTCTTCTCTGCCTTCATTATAAAAATAATATACTCTGCTATGCTCAAGAAATCTTCCTACGATACTGATTACTGTAATATTTTCGCCAATCCCTTTTAATCCAGGTCTCAGCCCACATATGCCCCTAATAATCAGTTTGATTTCTACGCCGGCGGCAGATGCTTGGTATAGAGCAGAAATAATCTCCGGATCAACCAGTGAGTTCATTTTGGCAATAATAACTGCTCTTTTCCCTGCCAAAGAATTTTGCCTTTCATTTTCTATAAGGTCAAGAAATCTTCTCCTGAGACCCAAGGGTGCTGCCTCAAGCTTGTACCACTGGGGCGGCTCGGAATACCCTGAAAGCATATTGAAAGCTGCAGAAACATCCGCCCCAAAGTACTCATTAGAGGTGAACAATCCCATATCCGTATATAGCCTTGCAGTGATATCATTATAATTACCTGTCCCCAAATGTACGTATCTTTTGATTCCTGATTCTTCGTTTCTCACGACAAGTGTCATTTTGCAATGAGTTTTCAAGCCCACTAATCCATATATTACATGGCATCCCGCTTGCTCCAACCTTTTGGCCCATTGTATGTTATTTTCTTCGTCAAACCTCGCTTTCACTTCAAGGAGCACCATCACCTGTTTTCCTTGCTCTGCAGCCTGCACCAGCGCTCTTACGATTGGAGAATTGCCGCTTACCCTATAAAGGGTCTGCTTTATGGCAAGAACATCTGCATCCTGTGAAGCACGTTCTATAAATTCCACTACCGGTTCAAAAGATTCATAAGGGTGATGCAGAAAAACATCTCTTTCCCCTATGACTTTAAAAAGGTCCTCTTCTGCAAGTAAATCTTGAGGGCGTTGAGGCTCATAAGGCTTATATCTCAAATCCTCGTATCCCTTAAAGGAGATCGTTTTCATGAAGCAGGTTAAATCTAGGGGACCTTTTATAAAATAAATATCTCCCTCATGAATTTCCAATGATCGTTTGAGTACCTTCAGCAGCTTCTCATTGATAGAATAATCGACTTCAAGCCGTATAGCCGCACCCCAGTTTCTTTTTTTTAAAGATTTTTTAATTTCCAAAAGAAGGTCTTCCGCCTCCTCTTCCTCAATGGAAAGGTCAGCATTGCGTGTAATTCTATAGGGATGAGCGCATATAATATCTCTATCCGTAAAAAGACGGTCTATAAACATCATGATGGTTTCTTCAAGAAAAATAAAATACTTACCTTGATTTTCACCAGTCTGATTAAGCTCTACCATTCTAGGCAGTACCGAAGGAACCTGTACAGTTGCAAATATAGGCTCCTTCTCTTCCTCATTGTGCTTGATAAGTACTCCTACATTCACGCTCTTGCTTAGGATTAATGGAAAAGGCCTGCTTGAATCCACCGCCATGGGAGTTAAGACAGGATATACTACACGAGTAAAATATTCTTCAAGAAAGATTCTCTGCTCTTCATTTATATCTTTATTGGTTAAAATATAAATACCACTTTTCTCAAGTAAAGGAATCAGCGATCTGTTTAGTGTACTGTATTGTGTTTCCACCATAACATGGGTTCTTAAGGATATCCTCTTTAGCTGCTGTTTTGGAGTAAGCCCTGAATAATCAGTTTTGCTGAAGCCTGCACTAACTTGATCCTTCAAAGAGGCTACTCTAATCATAAAAAATTCATCAAGATTAGAACTGGTTATGGCTAAAAACTTGATTCTCTCAAATAGTGGGTTGTTGCGATCTCTCGCCTCCTCCAGAACTCTGTCATTGAATTCCAGCCAACTCAGCTCTCTATTTATATAATATTCTGGATTGCTGAAGTCTAGGTTATACATGCTGTATCCCCCTTTTTATCTTAATGATAGGAGCAACACCAAAAACCTCTTGAAAGAATTCAGCTTTTGTTCCAAATGTCCATTCCTCAAGGAGAATATCCTCAACAGTGTCTAATCTTACAATCATTTGATTGTTGTCAAGGGCTACTTTAATATCCTTAATCTTTTGCATGTGGCTTCTATCAAGAGCATCCGCTATTCTTATGATGGCAACCAGCTTTGCAACAATCACTCTGCTTGCATCATCTAGACAAATAAAATTAGCATGGCTGTTGGAGGGCACTATCTTACTATGATACCTTGATATATTCGCCACTATTTCCAGCTCCTTTTTAGATATCCCTAAAATATCAGATGCCATTATCATGTTATAAGAATGTATGTAATGCTCATTTAGGTTGATAAATTTCCCCGTATCATGGAGAATCGCTGCCAATTGCAATAAAAAACGCTCTCTTTTGCCAAGCCCATGTAATTTGCGCAGTTCATCAAAGAATATCAGCGATTTCTTCTCCACATCCTGTGCATGGGCAGCATGATAACGATATTTCTGAGCTATGAATCGAACTGATGAAAGAATATCATTTTCAAACTCATCTCTCTCATCGGGATTTAACCTTTTTTCACAAATATCCAGCATTACACCGTCCGTTAGATTTACCATAGGAGTATAAATTTTATCCGCTGTGGTTATATCAAGAAACTTCTTTAAAATCATCATGGAAGGCAACAATATATCTGTACTCTCCTGTGGAACATCCAATTCTCTTCTCATAATCTGGGGAGCTTTATACAGCAGCTCTTTATAAATCGTTTCAAAGTTGTCCTTTAAAATATACGATCTTTGTTTTATCCCATCGCCTCTGCTGCAGAGCTTACTAATGGTTTCAATTTCGCTGCCAAGCACAACGATATTTCTAAAAACTTCTTGGGATTGAAAAAGCTTCACATTATCTATATTGCTGGCAATATATTCTTCCAACACCTTCGGAAAATTTAGGGTCCTCCTTTCCAAAGTCGAAAGCATTTCTCTTACTCTTAATGAACCCGGTCTGACATTCTGGCTAAGTTCCAGCTTATTATTGCTGTATATGGATACCTGTATGCTGCCAAAGCCTATATCCACAACAA
>JAUQXG010000390.1 GCA_030834765.1 Lutispora sp. | reverse complement strand
TGAACAGGGAGGAAATAAACAATGGCAAGAGTAAAAAGAGCAGTTAATGCGCATAAGAAACGCAGAAAAATATTAAAATTCGCTAAAGGCTTTTTTGGAGCAAGAAGCAAGAAATATAGAGCAGCAAATGAAACAGTAATTAGAGCACTTAGATTTGCTTATATAGGAAGAAAATTAAGAAAAAGAGATTTTAGAAAATTATGGATTGCCAGAATTAATGCTGCAGCAAGAATAAATGGTCTATCATACAGCAAATTTATAAATGGATTAAAGCTTGCTGGTATAGAAATAAATAGAAAAATGCTTTCTGAAATGGCAATAAACGATGAAAGTGGCTTTAAAAATTTAGTTGATATTGCAAAAGAAAAATTAAACGCATAAAAAAGACCAAATGGTCTTTTTTTTATATGTATGTATATATAGGATTGTTGTTAAAAAAATTATAATTGTTTTATTCCTAATCATACAATGTTATAATATTAAAGTTAAAATAGTATAATACAAGATATACTTATACAATAAGTATATAACCTTCATCGAGTAAGAAGTTTAAAGAAGGGATATATTAAAAATGCTGGAAGTAATGAAAAACTATGAAAATTAGAAAAGAAGATTGGGTAGGATATTATGGAATATATAATAAACAGCAGTCAAAATAAAATTATTAAATATGTAAAATCTCTTCATATAAGAAAGAATAGAGATGAACTTTGTGTATATATTGCTGAAGGTATTAAGATATGTTACGAAGCATTACGTAATAGTGAACCAATAAAGCTTGCAGTTTTTAATGAAGACTATATAGAAAATCAAGAACTATGTGATTTGATGAATGAGTTAAAAGCAATTGATGTCGATTTTTATATTGTAAACCATAAGCTATTTAGAGACATTTCGGAAATGGAGACTCCACAAGGGGTTATACTAGTAATAAATAAAAAGGATTACACAAAGTTAATAAGTTATGATAAAGAAAAAATGAATATTATAATCTTAGATGGAATAAAAGATCCTGGTAATTTAGGTACGATCATTCGTACGGCAGATGCGTTTAATGTTGATGCGATACTATTATCTAAAGGTTGTGTTGATTTGTATAACAGTAAAACTATAAGATCTACAATGGGATCTATTTTTCATATACCAATCATTGATAATTTGCAATTAAGTGAACTGTTGCAGCAAATAAAAGCCTCTGGCTTTAAATTAATTGGAGCTGACCCACATGCAGATTTAGATATAAGTAGTATAGAAAGACAAGACAAGACTGCCATTATTGTGGGAAGCGAGTCCCACGGAATAAGTGAAACTTCTAAAAATTTTATGGATATAGCTTTCAAAATACCTATGCCTGGTAAAGCAGAATCGTTGAATGCAAGTGTAGCAGCATCACTTGCTATGTATGAATTGTTTTTAAAGAAATAAACATAAAAAGTTTTAGTAGATATTGTTAATTGTAAAATAATATGTTATAATGTTTTTTAAATTATATTTGATAATCAATGCAGGAGAGAGTAAATTGTACGCATCATAAAGAGAGCTTGTGTCAATGGCTGAAAGCATAAGCAGTTTGCGATAGTCGAAGTTCACTCCTAAGATTCAGAGCTGAATACTATATGAAAAGTAGGCTCTGACGGTAACGCCGTTATGATATTGAGAGGTTTGCTTTTTAGCAAACAACAAGGGTGGCAACGCGGAAACCTTCGTCCCTATATAGGGATGAAGGTTTAATTTTTTTGAAAGGAGAAAAGTATGAGAGATAAGCTTGAAAAGGTTAGGCAAGAGTCATTTAGAGAGTTGGAAAAAGTAGAAACGATACAAAGCTTAGAGGAAATAAGAATTAAATATTTAGGCAAAAAAGGGGAATTAACTGGGATTTTAAGAGGTATGGGTGGCTTGTCAGAAGAAGAAAGACCTATAATAGGACAGTTGGCAAATGAAATTAGAGATAATGTAAATGAGAAAATTGAACAAACAGCATACTTTTTAAACAGAAAAGACCTAGAGAAGCGATTGAAAAGCGAATTTATTGATGTTACAATGCCATCTAAAAGAAAACCTATTGGAAATAAACATCCCATGACTAAGATACTTGATGAAATAAAAGAAATTTTTATTGGTATGGGATTTACTATTGAAGAAGGCCCAGAGATAGAGAAGGTTTATTATAATTTTGATGCACTAAATCATAATAAATATCATCCAGCAAGGGATGTGCAAGATACATTTTATATAAATGAGGATTTGCTTTTAAGAACACAGACTTCACCTGTTCAGGTGAGAACAATGGAGAAACAAAAACCTCCAATAAGGATACTGGCCCCTGGAAGAGTTTATAGAGCCGATGAAATAGATGCAACACATTCTCCGATGTTTCACCAAATAGAGGGTCTTGTGGTAGATAAGGGAATAACAATGGCAAATCTAAAAGGTACCTTAGATATGTTTGCTAAACAATTATATGGGGAAAGCACAAAAACTAAATTTAGGCCTCACCATTTTCCATTCACAGAGCCAAGTGCAGAAATGGATTGTACATGTGCAGCATGCAAGGGAGCAGGCTGTCGTGTATGCAAAAATTCAGGATGGATTGAAATTCTTGGTGCAGGTATGGTTCATCCAAAAGTTCTTGCTAATTGCGGAATAGACCCTGAAATTTATTCTGGATTTGCATTTGGTATGGGATTAGATAGAATTTCAATGTTAAGATATGGAATTGATGATTTGAGGCTTATGTTTGAGAATGATAAAAGATTTATTTCCCAATTCTAGTGAAAGGAGAGGATAAAATATGCTTATCCCTATAAAGTGGTTAAATGATTATGTTGATATAGATGTGGAGGCTAAAGCTTTCGGTAATGCTATGACAATGTCAGGTTCAAATGTTGAAACCATTGAAGAATTTGGCAAGGAGATTAGTGGAGTAGTTGTTGGTAAAATAATAAAGCAGGAAAAACATCCAGATGCTGATAAGCTTTCTGTGAATCAAGTTGATGTAGGTAGAGAGGTTGTTCAAATTGTTACAGGAGCAACAAATGTAAAAGAAGGAGATATTATTCCAGTCGCCTTGAATGGATCAACTCTTCCAGGAGGCGTAAAGATTAAAAAAGGAAAGCTTAGAGGTGTAGAATCCAATGGTATGATGTGTTCACCGGAAGAACTGGGAATGGATCTTGAAAGCGTGCCAGAAGAAATGCTTGATGGTATATATTTGCTGCATGGAGAATATCAACTAGGAGCAGATGCCAAACAGATATTGGGCCTCGACGATAAGGTAATAGAATTTGAAATAACAAATAATAGGCCAGATTGCATGAGCGTTATTGGCATAGCGAGAGAAGCAGCGGCAACACTTGATAAAAAGTTTAAATATCCTAGCTTGACCTATAAAGAAAATAAAGAAAATATATCAAGTTATATAAAAATTCAGATTGATAATGAAGCTTTGTGCAGAAGATATTCTGCAAAGGTAATAAAAAATGTTAAGATAATAGAATCTCCGGCATGGATGCAAGACAGACTGATTAAATCAGGATTAAGGCCTAAAAATAGCATAGTAGATATTACAAATTATGTGATGCTAGAGTTAGGTCAACCAATGCATGCATTTGACTATGATAAGTTAGTAGATAAAAAGATTATAGTCCGAAATGCGAGACAAGGTGAAATTATGAATACGCTGGATGGGAAGAGCAGACAATTAGAAGATTCCATGCTTGTTATTGCAGATAATAATAATTCAATAGGTATTGCTGGAATAATGGGTGGGGAGAATTCGGAAATAGACGAAACTACTACTACCATTGTTTTTGAAAGTGCTAATTTTGAACCAATAAATATTAGATTAACTTCTAAAAAATTGGGACTAAGAACAGATGCTTCATCAAGATACGAAAAGGGAATAGACACAGAACTGAACCTTTTGGCATTAAACAGAGCATGCAGCCTTATAGAAGAATTAAATGTTGGAGAAATTATAGGAGGCACTATAGATATATACCCAAAACCAAAGAAATCAAGAATAATTAGCTTGCGTGCCAAGAGAGTAAAAGAACTTCTGGGTATAGATATTAATGAGGATGATATCAAGAGGCTATTAAATAGAGTGAATTTTGATACTGTTGGAACTGATACAATATCAGTAACTATTCCAACATACAGAGATGATGTGGAAGGTGAAGCAGATTTAATTGAAGAAATTGCAAGGATGTATGGTTATGAAAATATACCTTCAAAGTTAATGGATTCTACATCTACACCTGGGGGCAAGAGCTTTAAACAAAAGATAATTGATTTAGCAAAAACAAATTTAGTAGCACAGGGGTTATTTGAAGCATATACTTATTCCTTTGTTAGCCCAAATGTGTATAATAAAATAAATTTAAGTGTAGAGAACTCTTTGCGTAATGCTATAAAGATATTGAATCCATTAGGTGAAGATCAAAGTATAATGAGAACAACTATAATTCCAAATATAATGGATGTAGTATCGAGAAACTTCAATAAAAAGATATCTGACGGAGCATTTTTTGAATTATCAAAGATATATTTGGCTGAGAAACTTCCTTTGGTTGATCTTGCCAATGAATATGAAACTTTGACAATGGCCATGTATGGAAAAAACATTGATTTTTTCGGACTTAAGGGAGCAATCGAAAACTTACTTGAAGAATTAAAAATAGAAAAATACAGAATATTACCATCTAATAATGAAAGCTTTCATCCAGGAAGGACAGCCGAACTACTAATAAACAATAAAAGAGTTGGTTTTTTAGGAGAAATACACCCTGATGTAAGTGCGAATTATAATGTAAATATTAGAGTATATGTGGCAGAATTAAACTTTGAGGAAATTATCAGTCAAGCAAGGCTATACACAGAATATAAACCTTTGCCCAAATACCCAGCAGTTGACAGAGATATTGCTATAGTTGTTTCAGATGAAATAATTGCAGCTCAAGTTGAGGAGATTGTTAAAAATAAAGGTGGAAAGCTTGTTGAGGAAGTAACATTATTTGACATATATAAGGGTAATCAAGTATCAGAAGGATACAAAAGTATGGCTTATAAAATAATTTATAGATCAGATGAAAAAACCCTAACAGAAGAAGATATTTCTAAAGTACACAACAAGATACTAAATTCCCTTTATAACCAAATTGGAGCTAGCTTAAGACAATAAATATAAAACAGGATAAAATACTTTATGTATTTTATCCTGTTTTATCCTATATAAAGTATATTTTTTTAAAAAAGTGTTTATTTGAAGGAAAAACAACATAATTAAAAGAATATATACTGAGAATACTTATTCAATCCAAAGGAGTGTTATACATGGAGAATAAGAGAAAAGTGTCAGTAAGAATTTTTGGCAATGATTATGTTATGATCGGAGAGAAATCCGAGGAATATATTCAAGAACTTGCTTCAAAAGTTGATAATATTATGAAGGAAATATCAAAGAGTAATTTCAGATATAACTCAACAATGATTGCAATTTTGACCTCTCTAAACTTAGCGGATGTACTTTATAAATCTCAAGAGGAACTTTTTGAGATAAGTGAAAAATATAAATTGGCTGAGGCTGAAATGTTAAGACCTCAAGAAGAATTAGACTTTCTTAAATTAGAGTTGGATGCAGTTAAAAATCAATACGATTCTATATTCAAAGAGTTAAATAAAGCTCAGGGGGAATTAGTAAAATCAAATAGAGAACTTGCACTGGCAGAAGAGCAAATAAAGGAGCTAAGCTTTGAATTAGATGTTTCAAAAGAGAATATGACTGATTTACAAAATAAATTTTTTGAATGTCAAATCGAATTATTAAAAGCAAAGAAAGAACTTGATTATAAAAAACATTTAGGAAACAATAAAAATAAATAATAATTATAATTCGACTGGGAGTATGAGAATGAATAAAACTGAACTACTGGCCCCTGCAGGAAGCTTCGAATCTTTGGCAGCCGCTATTGAAAGTGGAGCCGATGCCGTATATTTAGGAGGAACAAAATTTAGTGCGAGAGCATTTGCTAATAATTTTGATAATGAGACCATACGAAAATCAGTAAGATACGCTAATATTAGAGGCGTTAAAGTTTTTGTAACAATAAATACCTTAATCTTGGATGAAGAAATAAACGATGCAATAGATTTT
>JAUQXG010000389.1 GCA_030834765.1 Lutispora sp. | reverse complement strand
TCTTCGAAAACTCTTATCTGTTTAAACTCCGTTTGAATTTCTCCTCTAAAATAAGTTCATAAAACAAATTGAGGTGATTTTATGAATCTGTATACAAAATATTTGAATGAATTAAATAAAGATTCATTGCTTGAAAAGGGAGGGGTTGTTCATGTTTAAGATTGTCAAAAGACTACCGATTATACAGTCAATAATAGCCATTGGCTTCTTAATCATACAAATCATCTGTGCGCTGTATCTGCCAAGAGTTACTGCTGATATCGTCGATATTGGCGTGCGGACATCAAATATTTCCTATATCTGGTCGAAAGGATATCTGATGATTGCACTTTCTGTATTCAGCCTTTTAGGTGCACTGTGCAACACATTTTTGTTCTCGCAAATATCTTACAAATTGGGGGGAGAACTGCGGTCGGATATTTATCGCAAGGTACTCAGCTTTTCAAAGCATGAATTTGATCAGATAGGTACCTCCTCTTTGATCACTCGCAATACCAATGATGTAACGCAAGTGCAAACTTTAGTGGAAGGCGGGCTTAAATTTTTAATACTCGCACCGGCAATGCTCATTGGGGGAATTATTATGACCTGGCTGCTCAGTCCTGCTTTAGCACTCGTTTTCCTGTGCACAGTACCGATTTTGGGTGTCTCGTATTTTGTGATCTATCGTTATGCAAGCCCCTTATATGCAAAAATGCAAAGACTATTAGACAATCTGAACCTCTTTTTTAGGGAAGGACTTATGGGAGTAAAGGTGATTCGTGCTTTCGGCAAAGAAAAGGAAGAGTATGAGAAGTATAAAGCCGTAAACCGCGAATACACTCAGACATATATAACGGCGGGGACGATCATGAGCATCTCGATTCCGCTTGTAACCATGCTTGTCAGTTTAGCTACCGTATTTATCGTATGGATGGGTGGTAAAGGCGTGGGGGATGGAACCATTGAAACCGGCGCTATTATGGCGGCAATCAGTTATTCCGTGCAAATATTGATGGGCTTCGGAATGCTGACCAATGTTATTTTAGGCATTCCACGGGGACAAATCTCAGCAAAGAGAATCTATGAAGTGCTTGATATGCCTTTAAGTGTCAGGGAACCGGACATAACCGTAAGCGCAGATAAAACATCGCTTACCTTTGAAAATGTTGATTTCAGGTATCAGGGAGCCGAGAAAAAGACATTAGAGGATATTAGTTTTACTGTACATGGAGGGCAAACGCTGGCGATTATCGGCAGCACCGGAGATGGCAAATCCTCCCTTGTAAACCTGATATCACGGCTGTATGACGTAGAAAAAGGCTGTATCCGCATCGGTGAAACAGACATCCGCCATATGGAGCAAAGGAAACTTCGTGATCTGGTCAGCTTTACCCCGCAAAAATCCACCTTGTTCTTCGGTACCATCCGTTCCAATATGCTGGAGGGCAAATCGGATGCTACAGATGATGAAATATGGGTGGCACTGAACATGGCGCAAGCCACAGAATTTGTTCGTACATTGCCGGAAGGTCTTGACAGCCCGGTGGAAAAAGGCGGCGGTAATTTCTCCGGTGGACAAAAGCAGAGGCTTTGTATTGCAAGGGCACTTCTTAAAGATGCATTTATCTACGTATTTGACGACTCTTTTTCGGCGCTGGACTTCAAAACAGAAGGGGCGGTACGGACTGCAATGTGCGCAAAGCTGAAAGAGGCCATCACCGTCATTGTGGCGCAGCGCATCAGCACCGTCATGAATGCAGATGTGATTGTCGTTCTGGATAATGGAAAGATCGCCGGCCTTGGCAATCACGAAACACTTAAAGAAACAAATCTTGTCTATCAAGAAATTATTGATTCTCAGTTTTATAGGGAGGCGAAAGCGGTATGAGCAAGAAAAATAACGAAAGTGTGGGCTTTAAAGGCAAGATTGTTCAAAAACCTAAAAATATGTGGGCGACCATTAAGCGGCTTGCAGCTTACATCAAAAAAAGCAGTTTCATGATTATTTTGGCTTTTATGGCAACAATCATAGGTACAGTGATGCAGGTATACAACCCCAAAAGACTGGGAGCTGCCATTACGCTTATCTTTGACGGGCTTCGTCAAGGCACAGGAATCAATTTTGACCAAATTGGCATTATACTGCTTTCCGTTGCCGCTATGTATGTGGGTATATTCATTGCAACTTTTTTGCAACAGCGGATTATGGTTCTCGTTGCTCAAAAATCCACATATACACTCAGAAATGAGCTAAAAGCCAAAATGAATCAGGTTCCCGTCTCGTATTTTGATAAACACTCAAACGGCAATTTGATGTCAGTGGCAGCCAACGATATTGACAACATCGTTACGAATTTGCAGCAGAGCTTAACCGATTTGCTTTCCAGCATTGTTCTTCTCGTAGGATTTTTCTGGATGATGATTTCCATCAGCCCGCTCTTAACCGGGCTCGCTTGCCTCATCATTCCCGGCACCATCATAATCATGATTATCACAACACCCAGCACCAATAAATACACAAAGGCGTATTACAAATCATTAGGAGAATTAAACACGCAAATCGAAGAAACACATCAAGGATTTTCTGTTGTAAAGAGCTTTAACGGCGAGGATAAAGCAACTCAACAATTTGATGCTATTAATGAAAATATGGTGAAAACAGGATGGAAGGCACGGTTCTTCGGCGGCATCATGATGCCCAGCATGTCTCTTGTACAAAATATCATTTATGTCTTGATTGCTGTAATAGGCTCTGTTCATGTTGTGGCTGGAACGCTCCTCATCGGTGATATGACAGCATTTCTTCAATATTCAAGTCAATTTACGAACCCGATTATGAAGATATTGCAGAGCTGGGGTAATTTCATCGCCATGGTTGCATCAGCGGAGCGGGTATTTGAAATGCTGGATGCAGAGGAAATGGAGGAATACAATAAAGAATTTCCAAATCATCGTGATGAAACAGCAAAGGTGTCCTTTGATCATGTGAAGTTCGGTTACACAGATGAACCGTTAATGAAAGATTTTAGCATAGCTGTTCAGGTTGGGCAAATGGTGGCCATTGTCGGACATACCGGTGCGGGAAAGACTACTCTTATCAATCTGCTGGAACGGTTTTATGAGATACAGGACGGCGGTATACGCATGGATGGCATAGATATCCGAAATGTAGACCGGCAATCAGTACGGCAACGAATTGGCATGGTGTTACAGGATACATGGCTTTTCTCCGGTACGATCTATGATAATATCCGCTATGGAAATGAAAATGCCACGAAAGAGCAAATATATGCTGCTGCCAAAGCCGCCTACGCCGATGATTTCATCCAGAAGCTCCCGAATGGCTATAACACTATATTGAATGAGGAGGCCGACAATATCTCTCAGGGGCAGCGACAGCTTATCACAATTGCTAGAGCCTTTGTTTCCGACCCGGAAATACTCATTCTTGATGAAGCCACCTCAAACGTGGACAGTCGCACGGAGCTCATCATTCAAAGTGCCACGAAGCGGCTGCTTAAAGGGCGCACAAGCTTTGTGGTTGCCCATCGGCTGTCAACGATTTACGATGCAGATCGGATTTTGGTTATGGATAATGGTGATATTGTTGAAACCGGAAGTCATAAGGATCTGGTTGCAAAGAGCGGTGTCTACGCAGACATTTATAATAGCCAATTTGTGCAAAAAAGCATAGCTTGAGAAAAGTCACTATCTATTATTTTTTCAATGGATGAAGAGTTTATCATCAGCCTGCTTTTATTACTTCTTTCTATTTATTGAGCAATTTAATACGTGGTATAATAAATATGCTATTTCAGTATAAAAGCTTAAATGGTAAATGTGGAGCACGATGCTAGTATGAACTTGACGGCACTATGTTAAAATAGTACCGCTGTTGCTTTCTATCCCATACTGAAGGATGCTATGTGCTGCTCCTGAAGCTATGGCTAGTTAGGAAATGATTCCTATTCTATTGTGTTAAAAATAATATTGCTTTAAATAGGAGAACTTCTAAATGAAAAAGATTCTTGTAATTGATGATGAGATCGCAATCAGAGATCTGATTGAATTGGTGCTTAAAAGAGAAAATTATCAGGTAAAAACTGCTGAAAACGGTGTTATTGGACTTAGGGAGATCAACTCCTTCCGTCCGGATTTGGTTTTGCTGGATTTAATGTTACCTGACTATTCCGGCTACGATCTTTGCAGGGAAATTGTAAAAAAATCCACAATTCCCGTTATCATGTTATCTGCAAAGAATGAAACCATTGATAAAGTGTTAGGACTTGAGCTTGGAGCAGAAGATTATATTACAAAGCCTTTTGATAATAGAGAACTTATAGCTAGAATCAAAGTGGTACTAAGAAGATATGAACCTAGTGACCAGATTAAAAATGACAAGATGGAGCCAATTATATGTGGGGAACTGGAAATTGATTTAGAAGCAAAAAGGGTGCTAAAGGATGGAAATCAAGTTTCCCTGACAGCAAAAGAATTTAAAATTCTTGAAACTCTTTCAAAAAGGCCCAAAAAGATTTTTACCAGAGATGAACTCTTGGAAATTATATGGGGGTACGATTATTTGGGTGACAGCCGGAGTGTTGATATGACAATTATGCGGCTTAGAAAGAAATTGGAAGATGATTCTGAGAACCCGAGATATATAAAGACCATCTATGGATTTGGTTATCAGTTTGGAGGTGACTCCGTTTGAAGTATGCAACCAGGCTTCTTTTGAGTTATTTGTTTTTTTCTGTATTATCCTTTTCTATTATCATTATCTCCGTTAACAAAGCCATTGATTATTATAGCTTTGTGACAATAGAGAAGCAGATGATAGAAAAAGCAGATATTTGCGAGCTGTCTTTTAGAGAAGTACTTACAAGGCATGAAAAATCAACCACTCAAGTGCAACCTTCAGATGTAGTAAAAGATGTCCTGGAAGTTTTAAAAGCTTCAGGAAGGGAAGTTAGAATCTATGATAATAATCTGAAGCTTTTAGGATTGGCTGCGAACGGAATAATAGTGAATAACAGCTCCCCTAAGATTTTTGAAGGAAATATTAGAAATGCCTTGAAGGGGAATTATTCTTACACTGTCACAAATAATAAACTGATTTATTTTGCAATACCTATTCAAGATAAATATTACCAAAATGTTTACGTTTTCGAGATCGTAGAAAATATATCTTATTTTTACGATATCATGGACAAGATTAGATATATATTATTCATCGGTGCAGGTGGGTTTACTTTTCTGATAACTCTTTCAAGTCTATATATTGCCCGTAAAACAACAAAGCCCATTAAATATCTTCTTGGTGCTACAGAAAGGTTTTCAAAACAGCAATTTGAGGAGATCAAATTGAATAGGAAAGATGAGCTGGGGATGCTTGCAGCAGGATTAAATCAGATGGGTATTCAGCTAAACGACTATATACAGCATCAGAAGCATTTTGTCTCCAATGTTTCTCATGAACTGAAAACACCGCTTGCTGCAATTCGGGGATTTTCTCAATATTTGTACGAGGGAGAAAATGAGGATAAGGATTTACAAAAGATATACTTTCATCTGGTAAATGAATCGGAACGCCTTACAAAGCTTATTAATGAACTGTTGATTCTTTCTAAATTTGATAAAGCAGCACAGGAGCTTAACACAGAAAAGGAAGATTTATCGGAATTAACCTATGGTGTTGTTCAAGAGATGAAGCCAAAGGCAGAAAAAAGAGAAATAACGATAGAAGCAGATTTGGAAAAAGGGGTTTTGGCTGATATAAATAAAATATTGATATCACATGCAATTGCGAATATATTAGATAACGCAATAAAATACTCAAATGTAGGAGGTCATATCAGAGTAGAAACTTTTACCGATCAAAATACAGCAGTTATAAGAATAAGTGATCAAGGCATTGGGATTCATAAGAGTGATCTTTCTTTGGTGCAGGAAAGATTTTATAGAGGGGGAAATTCAAATACTGCAAAAGGTTCGGGGCTGGGACTTTCTCTTTCCAGAGAGATTGTAGAAAAATTTAATGGCCAATTAATGATGGAAAGTGAGATTGGAGTCGGAACTACTGTTTCACTACTGTTTCCCTTGGCATGATGTTACAAGAATGATACAAGTTTGTTATTACTCTAATAAAATTTTTATTTATAATGACATTGTAACATAAATAAACGAATTAAAATGATTGATAGGAGGAACAGAGATGAAAGTATTTAGAAAGATAGCAATAGTGACCATGATTTTGGTACTTTGTGGAATGGTTTTAGCAGGATGTGAAAAAAAAGAAGTGAAACCACCGGAAAATGATCCCGAAGAAGTAATAAAGGAAGGCACAGGAGAAAAGGATGGAAATGTTGTTTTAAAACAGCTGGCCTTTGTTTATCAAGAGAATGCAATTGCCATTTCCGATATTGTAAATGATGAAAAAATCGAGAGTATGCTGGGAAAAGCGGATGAAATCAAATCTCACACTTATTCCAAAGATGATGGGTTAAATATGGATCCGCTTAATGGAATGACAGAAAAACAATATCAATTTCCTGGACTTGTTATAAAAACTATTGATGCAACTGAAGATAAGAAGTCTTTTATCTTTCACATTAAAATTACTGACCCCAAATATCCTACAATAAGAAATATTAAAGTTGGAGATAGCTTTGAAAAGCTCAAAGAGGCTTATCCTGAAGGAAGTTTGGCCGGAGGTGAATTGAGTGATCAAGAGGATGATTTTCGATATGAACCAGTCAATTATGTGGATGCAATGATCTTTCATATAAAAGACAAAAAGATTGAAAGCATCCAGATATATACGCTTCTGGATTAATCCAGCAAATTACAATATAAAAGTCTCGCAATGTTTGATTTGCGGGACTTTTCATGTTCCTATATTGTGTATATATTGATTGGACGCATACTAATTTATTTAATACTTTGAAGACCTGATTTCATAGCTAACTGTCTAAGAAATGGATTATACATGGCTGGGGATTTTAAATTTTTAATGAGTAAATTTAACTTAATACCCTTTGCCTTCTGTTTATATCTATCCAAGAATCCATCTATTCCTTCTTCAAGACTCTGAGCTAAGTATAAAGAGCTTTTCAATGCATAGCTGATTCCTTCGGCGGAGCTAGGGCTAATGGCGCCTGCAGCTTCTCCAATTAGGGCTATGCCATCCCTTCCTGCATAAAACTGTGATACCTTCTTAGGCCTATAGATATAGGCGCCCTCTGTTTTTATTTTGTTATCAAAATGAAAGCCTAACTGTGTTAATTTTGTTTTCAATATATCATACTTTTCCCTAGTATTCTCCCTAGGTCTAAGGGCGGACCCTAATAATAGATAATTCTCCTTTGGTATGATCCAAGAGTAGAAATCACTTATTTCTTCATCAAAAATTGCTGTGAAATAAGGCATCTGATAGGGGCATTCAAACCATTCTTGAATTGAAATGTACTTTTCAGGAATATTTATATCTTTATTAATAGAATTTCTTAACCTTGAAAAGGCACCATCCGCACCTATTATAACTCTTGTCTTTGCAGATAGCTCTTGGCTATTATAAATATATCTAATTTCATATCCCCCTGGTATTTCAGCAAAATTTTTGAAAAAAGAGTTAAACTTTTTATCAACACCAGTTGGAAGTATGGAAACCAGCCATCTATCAAATTTTTCTCTATCCATATTAAAATAGAATCTCTGATATAGCCTTTCTAGATTGTTTGTTAAATCAATGGTTCTTACAGCAAAAAGTTGTGGAGCAACTAAAATATCTTTAGGTATCCCTAAACCCAACTTTGCAATCATTTTCTGAGCATCCGGTGCGAGTAATCCACCGCAGCATTTATTTGCAAGATTTTTGGGATTCTCATTTTCTAAATCCCGTTTATCTATTAATAAAACCTTATATTTATCTCCAATTAATCGCGCAAGGTTAGACCCTGCAGGGCCTGACCCTATAATGACAATATCATACATAAATCCACCTCGTAAGTTTCAAGTGTTTTTTTATATCTATTCTTTAATTTATATCACTTCTATATTCCAAAATATCACCTGGTTGACATTCTAGTGTTTTACATATACCCTCTAATGTTGATAATCTAATAGCTTTTGCTTTTCCGTTCTTCAGTATAGAAAGATTAGCAATTGTTATCCCAACTTTCTCCGAAAGCTCTGTTACACTCATTTTTCTTTTAGCTAACATTACATCAATATTGATTATAATTGCCATGTTATTCACCTCATATCGTTAAATCATTATCTGATTTTATATCTATGGCATCTTTTAAAAGCTTTTGAAGAACAGCAGCAAAGACTGCAATTACCATCGAAGCCAAAATGAAGAGCAATCCGAGCACGATGATACCTGGGGCATCGTCTTTCTCCGCTATGATAAATAAGAGTGGCATGGCTACCGCATACAAGATGCTGATTGTGGTTGCACAGTATTTTATATTCTTTAAAGCCTTCACAGATAATTCCGAAAAAGCTTTGTTCTTGTCAATATAGCTTAAAAGTTTTAAAGCTTGATAGAGAGCAAAGAAAAACGGTATCGCCGTTGTATACAAAACAATTAAAATGGGATATAACAAATAGGCTGGATAATGTTCTGCTGCTTCATTAGCTATCCAAGGCAAACCAAATATACACAAACCAAGAACTATGAGTCCAATAAGGACAATAGCCCCCTTCAGAAAAAAGGTTGATCCTCGTTTCATAAAAACACCTCACTTAATTATTGATAAATAAATTATATTTTATGATTTATCGAATGTCAATAAATTATTATCAAATATTAATAAAAATTTGTTGTTATTATTTAATGATAGGTGAATTGTGAGTGAATTGCAATGCGAATTTCCCGTTTGTAGAACGAGAATCCCGTTTTGAAAAAGAATGAGAGATATAATCAAATATGGTGATTCGTTAGGCAAAAGAACAGGTAAGGCTTGGTTTGGATATTGCTTGTATAATTTGGCAGCCGATAATATAATAGTATTAAGAAGTTATATACTATAGATGCAATATATCGCCATGACTGGATTATATTTCCGTAAATATCGGCATATAGTCTGAGACGGTTTGACTTTTAAATAGAAGGGAGTAGTTTTAAGTGATTAAGGAAGAAATGACTCCAAGGGAGAGAATGGATGCTTTTAGCCGGGGAGAGGAAATTGATCGGGTGATTTGTGTTCCTGACATGGGTGTAACCATGGTGCACTTTCTTGGTATAAAGGCAAGGGATTACTATCATTCAGCTGAGCTTATGACTGAGCTGGAAATTGCATTATTCAAAAGATTACGCCATGATAGTGTGAGTATTTCCACCAGCCTGCGCGGTATGGCAGAGGCTATGGGTGCTAAAGTAGCATATCCCGATTATCATATTTCATATCTTTTAGAACCAGCTGTTAGGTCTGTAGAGGAAATAGAGAGTCTGAAGGTGGTTGATCCCCTAAAGGACGGCAAGCTGCCTATGCTGCTTAAGGCTCTAAAGCTGACCAGAGATGCGCTAATAAAGGAGGTGGATGTCGGAGCCGCCATGTCAGGCCCCTTCAGTGTTGCTGCTTCCGTAGTCGGTACAGAAAATCTATTAAGATGGATGGCAAAATATCCCCAAAAGGTGCATGCTTTAATGGAGATCGTAGCTGAATCCAACAATAAGTATATTGAGGAGGTAGCTAAGCTGGGTTTATCAATCGGCTTTGCAGATCCTATGTCTTCTACCAGTATTATAAGTCCAAAGCTGTTTAGAGAATTTTCTCTACCCTACCTTCAAAAGAATATTAATAAAATTAAGGAAACTACCGGAAGTGCTCCCGGTATACATATATGTGGGAAAAGCAAGAAGCTATGGCAGGATGTTGCCAATGCAGGAATTTCTAATTTTAGCATTGACAATGAAGAGGATCTGGAGGATGCAAAGAAAATGATGGGTGATAAAGTAGTGCTTACAGGAAATGTGCCGCCTGTGGATGTACTTTATTTAGGAGTCAGAGCTGATATAAACAAATCAGTAAAGGAGTCCATCAGAAAGGGATATGATTCCCCAAAAGGGTATATACTCAGTACTGGCTGTCAGATTCCAATGAATACCCCTATCGAGAAGGTGGAAATGTTCATGGAGGCGGGACGAAGGTACGGGAAATATCCCATAGACTTGAATTTATTAAATAGTCCGGAGTGAGTTATAAAATTCATAATAATTCCATTGGTTTAATTTTAAGGTTTCTATAAGAAATGTGGAGAAAATCATATTAGAGAAGAAAAAGTATGCAAATGGACAAAAGGCCTATACCCATCTAATATTGGGGTATAGGCTCTTTTTTATCCATATAGGTTGCATGCGATTGGTCATTCACATGATGCCTTCCCCTTGGCACGATAAAGGGGGAGCCGGATACCGGATCACTGATCACTGAGCAATCTAGATCAAAGACCTGTTTGATCAATGATGCTGTAATGATATCTGAAGGAGGGCCTTCGACGATCAAATTTCCTTTGTGAAGTGCGAATATATGATCCGCATACCGGGCAGATAAGTTAATGTCATGTAAGACCATGACGATGGTGGTGCCGCGCTTTCTATTCAGATCCGTCAGTAAATCAAGGATTTCAACCTGATAGGTAATATCAAGAAAGGTTGTCGGTTCATCAAGGAGAAGAATATCTGTTTGCTGGGCAAGAGCCATGGCAATCCACACGCGCTGGCGCTGTCCGCCGGAGAGTTCGTCGACACTTCGGTTTGCGAGGTCTGTGATGCCCATGATTTCCAAAGCTTCTTCCACTGCATGATAATCTTTCTTACTTAATCCTTTAAAAAAGGATTGGTATGGAAATCTGCCTCGTCCAACGAGATCTGCCACAGTGATGCCTTCCG
>JAUQXG010000388.1 GCA_030834765.1 Lutispora sp. | reverse complement strand
GCTTTTGATTGAAGATAATAGATACCCGCTGATTCCGATTCTTGTGATTGATCATATTTCGAAACCATTTGATGAGAAGAATCGTAAAGCTGTTGGGGAAGTGATATCAAAGGCTTACGAAAGCATTGGGAAAGAGAATTTGCAGATATTTATGTTTGATGATGAGCCATTTGAAAGCTTATCTATCGATCCGAGTCATTCTGAGGATTTAGTTAATGAGACAAAATCAGGTTTCAATCCTTTCTTCATCTCATTTTCAAACGAAATTAAGAATGAAGAAAAACTGGATGCAGTTGAATAATAAAATGATAAACCAGAGCACTCATATTATATTAGAGTTCAGATTGGATCCATTACTTTAGGTTTTAATAATTGCATGAAAAAAGTATTGTTTTTGGAGGCTAAAATGAGTATAGATGAGTTTCAGCTATCTACTGAGAGAGCAAGAAGAAATCAATCTGCCACGAAAATCTTAAATGAGTTGAACACACAAAGGAAAAGTATGAACCCATTAACAGCTAGACGCTGGATTTGGGAGTTAATGCAAAACGCGAAAGATGTTGCATATCATGATCAAGAAATTAAAGTTTCAATTAATCATTGCAATGGAGAACTAGCTTTTAAACATAATGGGAGATACTTTTCTGTTGATAATGTAATATCGCTAATTGAGCAAGTATCATCCAAGGAAAGAGACGATGGAATCAGACAAGAGAAACAGGTAACTGGTAAATTTGGCACAGGTTTTTTATCTACACATCTTCTTTCGGAGGTTGTTTCAGTCACCGGTGTAGTGGAACTGGTCGAAAAAGGCTTAAATAGCTTTTCGATAATTTTGGACAGAACTGGCAAAACTATTGATGAAATAAATAACGGAATAGATAAGTGTCACGAAAATCTAAAAGAAACGTATAACTCTGAAAATAGAATTGAACAATTGAACAAGGCTGCTTATAACACTATTTTCAAATATCGGTTAAATGAAAAAAGTGAAGTTACAGCTTCAGAAGGAATTGAAGAATTGTATCGTTCAGCAATATTTATGCTAGCTTTTGTCCCTAAAATTAAATCAATCAATATTGAAAACTCTGATTTAGAGTATTCAGTAGAAAGTAGGCAGACACAACTATGTGATAACATTAACCTGATATCAATTGATAAAAGAATTAAAGGAGAGGTGGAAACATGTCATATAGTTGTTGCAAAAAAAAATGAAACTAGCGTTGCTATTGAAGTGAAAGTAATAGAAGATGAAATCTACGTTATTGAGTTTAATGAGAAAACACCAAGAATTTTTTGTGATTTTCCATTGATAGGTACGGAAGGGTTTTCTTTTCCCGCAGTAATTAACAATCCGCTATTTGACTTAAATGAACCAAGAGATGATATATTTTTATCTGCATCTGATAATGAGGATGTACTTAAAAATAAGGAAATCTTAGTTGTAGCAGTTGAATTATTTCAAGACATAATTAATCTGTCAGTTCAAAATGGGTGGAGGCAACAATACTTATTTGCACAAATTCCAGATCTTAAAGAAAAGAGGGGGTTTGATATTGATTGGTTCACCAAAGAAGTAACGGTTCCTTTAAAGGATTATTTACTTCGTAGTCCGATTGTTGAAACGGCAGATGGAAAAAGAGTGACAATAGAAAGAAGCGGAAGAGATATTGAAATATTGTTTCCAAGTGATTCGTCAACTGAAGTAAGAAATAAAATTTGGGATTTAATTAATAAATCTAATTTAGGATTATTACCAAGAAAAGATGAAATTGATATTTGGTACGGTATCAAGTGGATTAATGAAGGGAAAACCACATTAACAAAACTACTGACTATTCTAGCAGCTTATAAATCATTGGATAAGGTAAGTGAGCAAATATTAAATGGATATGACGTAATCGAATGGATGAATGAATTTTTTGGACTGGTTTTTTCGAAGAGAGAACTATTAAATTCGGTTGCAAACAGTGAGTATGCTTTGATACCAAACCAATACGGTGAATTTTTACTGGTAAAAGATATTTTAGAGGACACTAATATTGACGATGTTTTCAAAGACATATTACTTAATTTCAACAATGATATTAGAAAGAAACTCAAGCATAAAAAAATACTTTTAAGCGATATTAATTTCCGTCAGTTAAGGCAGGAGCTAGTAATTGAGCACATTAATAAGAAGTTACAAGAAGAAACAAATAAAGTGATTGTTAATAAAGTTTGTGATCAATTAATTGGATTAATACCGACTAGTGAGGAAGTGTCAGATCAACAGCAATTAATTATCAATTATTCGAAGCAGTTATTTAAAGAAAGTGAAATATTCGAGGTGAAAATAGGCGCTTGGGATAGAGAGGCTGTTGAATCTGCTTTCAAACTTCAGATAAAAAGAATGGTTGAGCTTATTTCTTCAAAAGAAAACATTCTAAATTTTTCTGAGTATATTGGACATGCTGACGTGAATTTAACAAGTACTTGGTTTAATAATTTTGTTGATTTTTTAGTGAAATACGAAATGGATAATTTGCTTTCTTTAAAACATAATCCTATTTTGCCTGATCAAAATGGTCTGTTTTGTCATAAAGATGAGATATCACTAGATGATGGGGAAATTGATGAACGTCTAAAAGATATTTGTAAAGGTTTAGGGTATGACTTTAAAGCTAAGTTGCTAATAAAAGAAATATACTTAGAGCTACCAGAAGAAAGAACTAGGCATGAATTTGAACTAGCTGAAGAAATATCAAAGATTATTAACTCCTTGAAAGATACTTACCCGAGGGTTGAAGAGACAAAAAGATTTTTTAAAGATTTATTGATTTGGTTTTACGATTATGAAGATAAAGCAAAAGAGTTATTTAGGAATATCTTTAAAAATAAGCATTGGCTTTATGATGATGAAGAAATTGCTGAAAATATGAAAAAGGCAGAAGCGGTGTCATTAGTGATGGATGAATTAGGAATTGAAAATATTGAAGATCTAAGGAACCGATTAATGAGTACATCTTCAAATACAAATGCTGAAACAAAGGAAGAACTTACCAATGAAATACTTGCTAGTTTAGGAATAACAACGTCAGAAGAATATGAGTTACTCTTGAAGAATAAGGATTTTGTAGAAAAATTCCATCATACGTCAAAACCTAGTTTTGAAATGCTAGATTATTCTCAGAGAATTAACAAAAGATCAAAGGAAAGAGTTATTGAATATCTAGATTTACATCCAGATTACGATTGTGAAAATATTGATCTCGATGTTGCACCTACAATTCTGGCAGGAATCAAAAAGAAAGATATTGGTGAAGAGATTTACATTGTGGTTCGACCATCTGATAATGGGAAAATACTTTTTTACAATCCGTCTGAAACTAAAGTTCTTGAATTACAAACATCTGAGTTATGGATTCAAGGTGGTATTAGTAATCCTGAACATTTAACACTAGGTACAATATTGAAGGTTACTGGAATAAACAAAATACCACTAAGGTAAATGGGCAAAGAAAGGAGCGGAATGTTGAATTTATCTAATATTGTTAAAGAAGCAGTTGAGGGAAGTGTAGAAAATGTAAGGGTTGAATTTAAAGCAGTTCTGCCTCCTGCGCGTAAACTGGCACAATTGATTAGCAGTTTCGCCAATACGCATGGTGGTGTAATCGTCCTTGGTGTTCAAGAAAAGCCGGAAGGAATAGAATTAAAAGGCTTGAGCAGTGATTTTCAGGTGAGCACGATTATTTATAAAGCGTTAGAATATCTTAGTTATAAGCCCCAAATGGAATATGGATATGTAACTTATAATGAGATATCCCTCTACGGAATAAGTATTGATAAATCTGAAGAGATAGTGCAATCAGAAGGCAAAATTTATACTAGAAATAATGTGCAGATTATCGAGGTTGATAAAAAGCAAAATATATTTAAACTTGACGGATACCCTCGAATTAAACAGCTCGATAAAATGATTGAAGAACATTCTAAATCAGCGACTCAAGCAAAAGAAAATGTAATTGAGCACTATAAAAATGTTCTAAAACTATTAGATGATTTAGGAAGCCTGATTTATCCGGAGAGCCACAATGTGCCTTCAAGTAAATCAGAAGGATTAGTTCTCTCAAGAATTATTTTTTCATCCGTCGTTGACAATTTTGAAACATATTTATCAGATTTGTTGTATGAAATATATTTAGCGGTTCCAATGACTCTAAAATCTAAAGAACAAGTTACGCTTGAAGAAGTTCTAGCATGCACTGATATGCAAGAGTTTGTTAGTTACTATGCTAAGAAAAAAATTGGAAAGCTTCAAAAGGGCAGTGTAAAAGGTTTTATCGCAGATAATAAACAAATTGATCAATTGGACATCTTTGACAAGAATACAATTGATAAAATTGAGGGAATCCTTCAAATTCGTCATTTATATTCACACAGAAACGGAATGATAGATGAGAAATTTCTTCAGTACTATCAAGGACAATTTGTACTTAATACTCAGCATAAAATGTCTATTGACGACATATGTGATGTCTTTGTTTATCTAATTGATATTATAGATCAAGTTGATGAAGCTGCTAGACTCAGGTATAAACTTGGATAAAATAAAAGGCATTGTGTGCGATAATATTCGTTTTAAATTAAATAAAAAATATACTTTATTTTGATGCGAATACCTCAAATAATTGATAACAGAAGCATATGAAGCTGAAATACAAATTCTAAAAGTGCAATTAGATATAAGGAGTTGAAATTATGGCGAATGAATTTAAGAGATCATTATTTATTAGCTCAATAAAAGGTGAAGATGATGTATTAGAATTTTTGAAATCTTTATCAAAGTGGGATTACAATACCATGAATATAATGGGAACTTGTCAGGAGGTTCTAAATAATAGAGAAGTCGAAATATATATTAGAACTGGATTTATGGAAAATGCATATATGACATCTAATATTTTTCCGCAGGAAATGAGAGGAGAAAATGCACCAGAGTTATTTGAAGATGATGATTTGCACATATTATATAAAGATATTATCAACGAAATAGAGAACAATGTTCTATACTCACATATAGTGGTAACGAAAAAAGATATTTACGTTTAATTATGGAAAATTCTGAGTGAGCTGATTAATCTTGTTATAAAAATTCTGAGTCCTGATATTTAGATTTTTTATTTAATTGAAGTAGGAGAACAATTATGGATTTTGCAAAAACCATGAAAAATAGACCACATTTGGTTATTTTAGGAGCAGGTGCGAGTGTGGCAGCTATACCTTTCGGTGATAAAAATGGAAAAAAAACATCGGTTATGAATGGATTTATTGATAAACTTGGAATGCGGGATATCATTAATAATGTAAAGCTAATGACGGAGAGCGATAATTTAGAAGACATTTATTCTGAACTTGATTCTAGAAATGATTGTGATGATATAAAAAAAATGTTGGAAGATAAAATCCATGAGTATTTTTCTTCATTTGAAATCCCTGATGAAGTAACTACATATGATTTATTATTGTTATCATTGAGGGAAAAAGACTGTGTAGCGACATTTAATTGGGATCCATTAATATTACAAGCATATCAACGCTGTTTCAAAATTACATCTAATCTACCAGATTTAATATTTTTACATGGAAATGTTGCTGTTGGCACTTGCGAAAAACATAAAAGAGGTGGGTTTATTTACAATATATGTCCTGTGTGTGGCGAAAAACTAAATCCAATACCTTTGCTATATCCAGTAGCAGAAAAAAACTATTCCAACAATCCATTTATAAAAGAAAATTGGGATGCAGTCCGAAAGTATTTAGAAGTTGCATATATGGTCACTATTTTTGGTTATAGTGCTCCAAAAACTGATTATAGTGCAATTCAACTGTTTAAAAAAGGATGGGGCGATGTAACGAATAGAAATCTAGAAGAATTTGAAATTATTGACGTACGCGAAGAAGAGGAATTGACAAAATCGTGGAGTAATTTTATACACACTCATCATTATAAAGTGTTCAGTAATATATATGATAGTACGTTAGGGAAATTTCCGAGAAGAAGTTGTGATGCTAAATTTGATCAATTGATGAACAATAAATGGCTTGACGGAAGTAAAGGATTTAGAGCGAATATGAGTTTTTCAGAATTAGAAGAGTATTTATTCCCAACATTAGAAGAAGAACGGCTGAATACTAAAGGATATTTTGATATAGAATGAGTTTATGAATATAAAAATATTATTTAATATGCATATGTTAGTGATCCGTTTTTAAGAAAA
>JAUQXG010000387.1 GCA_030834765.1 Lutispora sp. | reverse complement strand
ATTCTGATAATGTAATAATCACGAATAATTCGGGAAAAGCAGACACGATTTATATTGGCAACCTGACTGCTGGTGACCTAGTAAAGGTATACGATTCATCTACAGCAGGTAAAGTGCTGGGTTCAGCAACAGTAGGATCTTCTAAGACAGAGACTACTATAAGTATTTCTCAATTGGGTGCAGCCTCTGGTTATGTATATATATCTAAAACAAGCACCAATGAAATTGAAAGTAAAAGGACAAAGGTCTATTATGCAAGTGAATCAGTGACTGATGTCGTGGAAAGCTATCATATAAATATTACCAATAATCCAGCAGGCAAGTCGGATATCGTTCAAGTAACGAACCTTATTGCTGGTGATATAGTTAAAGTATATGATGCAGAGTCAGGAGGAAGCCTTTTAGGATCTGCAACAGCTTCTGCAACAGAGGTGTCCATAAGCATATCGCAGCTAGGTACTGCAGCGGGAAATGTTTATATTTCTATTACCAGTACAAATAAGCTTGAAAGTAGCAAGATAAAGGTCAGTTATGGAGCCGAAACAAAAACGGATTCCACCACTACGGATAATATTACTATCATCAATAATAAAGCTGGTACAGCTGATACGGTAGAAGTGATAAGTATTCTTGAAGGAGATCAAGTAAAAGTATACGATTCTGCTTCAGGAGGCAAGCTTTTGGGGACGGCAACCGTAGCTGCTTATGAGTCCTATGTAAAGATAAATATAACACAGCTAGGCACATCGGCTGGAAGTGTATATATCACCATTACTGGTACAGGTAAACTGGAAAGTGAGAGAATCAAAGCTGATTATCTGGCTGAATCAAAGAGCGATGCATTGATTGCCGATAATATCGTTATTAAAAATAATGCAGCAGGAACCAGCGACACCATTGAGGTAACTGGATTAAGCGGCGGTGATGTAATAAAGGTATATGACTCTGCTAAAGGGGGGACTCAGCTAGGAACTGCTACTGTAGCAGACAACGGTTCATATACGACTATAACCATTCCACAGCTTGGCACAGGAGCAGGAAAGGTATATATTTCCCTATCCAGTAAAAACAAGATTGAAAGTGATAGATTATGTGTGGATTATAGCGGAGAATCAAAATCAGACAATACAAGCAGCGATAATATTGTAATTGTCAATAATGCAGGAAGCTCTGACACAATACAAATAAGCGGACTTTCTATTGGGGACCTGATAAAAGTATATGATGCAGAACGAGTTGGGAATCTTTTAGGGACTGCAACCGTAACTGCAGGGTCGGATGTAACGATAACCGTAACGCAGTTAGGACAAACCGCAGGTAGTGTATATATTACCGTTACAAGCAAAAATAAGGTTGAAAGCGATAGAATGAAAGCAGATTATGCAGATGAACTTAAATCTGATTCTGCTTTAGTAGATAATATATCAATAACGAACAATGTAGGCACTTCAGATATCATAAAAATAACTGGAATTTCTGATGGTGATATTGTTAAGGTATATGATGCTGAAAAGGCTGGAAACCTTTTAGGTACTGCAACTGCATCTACCTATGAGTCATCTGTCACAATAACAGTTACACAGCTAGGCATTACAAATGGAAGTGTATATATTACTGTTACAAGCAAGAATAAGCTGGAGAGCCATAGAATTAAAGTAGACTACGCCGATGAACCTAAATCTAGCAGCATTGATGCAAACAATATAATAATAGCTAATAATGCTGGCGTATCTGATACGATTACTATAGTAGGCCTTACAGGTGGTGATACGGTTCATGTATATGACTTAGCTAAGGCGGGAGAGTTACTGGGTACCGCTACGGTATCTACTTATGATAATTATGCTGCCATTACAGTTACTCAATTAGGCAGTGGAGCTGGAAGCATCTATGTTTCTGTTGCTAACAAAAGCAAACTTGAAAGTGAAAGAACAAAAGCAGATTATGATGCTGAACCAAAATCTGCCGCATTATCTGACAGCAGCGTAACCATTGTAAACAATGCGGGAATATCTGACACCATAGTGGTGAGTGGGGTTAAGGGTGAGGATGTCATAAATGTTTATGATGCTGCTACAGCGGGCAATAAATTGGGCAGTGCAACCGTATCAACCTACGATACTTACGCAACAGTAACAATAGCACAATTGGGAGGTGCAGAAGGAAGCGTATATATTTCTGTGACTCAAAAATATAAACAAGAAAGTGGTCGAGTAAAGATAAATTACAGTGCAGAGCCTAAATCCAATACATCTGATTCAAGCAACATTATAGTAACAAACAATGCTGGAGCATCTGATCTTGTACAGATCAATGGTCTAACAGGCGGAGATATCGTAAATGTTTATGATTCAGCTACCGGAGGCAACTTGCTTGGTAATGCAACTGTTTCCACATACGACTCATATGCTAAGTTAACAATCACTCAGCTTGGCAGCTCTGCAGGAAACATATATGTTTCAGTGAGAAGCAAAGGTAAGCTAGAGGGCGATAGAGCTATGGTTTCCTATGCTGCGGAGCAAAAGTCAGATCCACCTGCTGTAAGCAATATAACCATTACTAATAATGCAGGAATATCTGACACCGTTACTATTACTTATTTGGAAGCAGGAGATTTTGTAAAGATATATAACTCAGCTTCAGAAGGAACGCTGCTTGGTTCGGCAACAGTAACTTCTGACAGTACAGAAGTTACGATAAAGATTACACAAATTGGCTCCAATGCAGGTAGTCTATATATATCTACTGTCAGTGCAAATAAATTAGAGAGTGACAGGACGACAGCACACTACGCTGCGGAGACTACAACAGATGCACCTCAAAACAGTAATGTAAAAGTTATAAATAATGTAAAGGTGGCTGATACGGTGACCTTCACATTCCTAAAACCTAATGATACGGTAAAAATATATAATGCGGCTGTTGGAGGAAGTTTGTTAGGCTCTGGAACAGTCCCTGCGGATACGACACAAGTTACTATCAGTATTTCTCAGCTTGGAAGCGCTGGAGGGAGCATATACGTATCCGTGACAAGCATAGGAGAGAAAGAAAGCGCAAGAACAAAGGTGGAGTACACTGAGGAACAAAAATCAGATGCACTTTCTTCAAACAATATAACAGTTAGAAATAATGCAGGAATGACAGATACTGTTACGATAACATTCCTCAATAGCAGCGATGTTATTAAAATATATGATTCAGAATCAGGAGGAAACTTGTTAGGTTCAGGGACTGCATCCTCTGACAGCTCTGAAATCACTATTAAAATAAGCCAACTCGGCTCTTCAGCAGGATACATATATGTATCGGTTACAAGCTATGGTAAACTGGAAAGCGATAGATTAAAGGTTTATTATACGCAAGAGCTGACTTCTGATGCTCCTGATATAAGCAATATTATAATAACCAATTATTCAGGAAAGTCAGACACCGTTTATGTTGGTGGACTTGATGAAAAGGATATAGTAAAGGTGTATGATTCATCTACAGGAGGAAACCTGCTAGGAGTTGCCACTGTGAGCAATGACAGTGATAATGTGACGATAAAGATCTCACAACTAGGTACCTCATCAGGAAATGTATATATATCAGTTACGTCTGAAGGTGCAAAAGAAAGTGAGAGAACAAAAGCAGGCTATAATGCAGAAAATGAATAATTAAAGAATACTTATGGGTGAATTATTTTAAACTTTATGTAAACAGTATTTCCAGAGGTTTAAGAGAGGTATATAAGAAGTGGAATTGAAAGAGCTGGAATTACTAGTGAAAACAAAGCTCAATCAATGAGAATATCAATATTTGTGAAAGTAACGAGGCCTATTGCTTTTTATTTTCACAACTTCTTATAGCTGTATTGTGACAATATATTAATCATGGATGTCTAATGCTGAGGAGGGCTTACAATGACAGAGTAAGTTCTTGAAATAAAAATGTAATAAATATTTTGAAAAAATATCTTGAATAATATATGCTATGGATGTATAATTATAAAAAAGCTAGAATGACATTGATGAGAAGAGTATTTTTAGGAAGTAGTCAAAGGGAGCCAATGATAGTGGGAAATTGGTACGAAGCCTAAAAGGAAGAACATCTCGGAGTCTCTAACCGAAAGCCTCACGGCAAGTAGACTTAGACGGAGCTGCACCGTTATATGGCAGAGCAGTATCGAAGAAATTCTGTACTGGTAAAGATGGGTTGAAATTTGTAAAACAAATTTCGCCAATTTGGGTGGTACCGCGAAACCAAAGCCTTTCGTCCCTTGTTATAAGGGAAGAAAGGCTTTTTTATTGTTCTTCCTGAATAAAAAATAATAGGATATAGGAGGAAAAATTATGTGTAAAGTAAATGGAAGATTGGTTATACCAGAAGAATACAAAGCAAAATTAGAAATCAGAGAAACAGAAATCGCGATAAAGCAGCTAAAGGATTTCTTTCAACAGACTTTATCAAAAAAATTAAATTTGACAAGAGTATCTGCACCAATCATGGTAAAAAGGTCAACTGGTTTAAATGATGATCTCAATGGAGTTGAGAGGGCTGTAAGATTTGATATTAAAGAAACAGGAGAAGATGTTGAAATAGTACATTCTCTCGCTAAATGGAAAAGGATGGCATTGAAGAGCTACGAGTTTATCTCTGGGGAAGGTCTGTATACAGATATGAATGCCATAAGAAGAGATGAAGACTTAGATAATCTCCATTCTATATATGTAGATCAATGGGATTGGGAAAAAATAATTGATAAGAGTGAGAGAAGTATTGATACTTTAAAAACAACAGTAAAAGATATTTTTGAAGTATTCA
>JAUQXG010000386.1 GCA_030834765.1 Lutispora sp. | reverse complement strand
CAAGTGATCCTCTCACATAAAAGAAAAACATAGTTTTCCCAACAGATCCCTCAGAGAAAACGCCCTTTGCTTTTTCCATCCTCTGATGAGGCTCACAATTTATAGTAATTAAATACTGTAAATTGTATTTAATTTTCAGTTCGTCCATGAGCACTACAGCACCCCTCATTCCTGCTGAAAGGTTTTCTTCATCAGGCACTGAAATAAGCAATATATTACCTTTAAAATCTTTAATCTTTGAGTATCTTTCCAGAAGAGCCATTTGTATGGCTGCCCCACCTTTCATATCACAGATACCACGTCCAAAATAATATTCTCCGCTTAAAAGATCTTCTCTAGCTTCTTCAAGCAACTCATGACTAATCTTTTTTAGTTCCTCTGCCAGCTCTAATGGCGAATAGGCTAAATGCTGAAGGCTTTTAAAGTCCTCCACATCTACTACATCATTGTGATGAAGCAAAACAACAGTATCCTCTCCCTGACCTTTCAGCAATGCATAGGATACGGAGCGGTCTAAAAGATCTCCAGGTATCTTATATAAACCAACATATTGGGGATTGTTATGAAAGTATTCGATTTTATTAAAATGGTCTAACCAAAATTTTTCTACATCTCTCTCAAGAATAGTATTTGTATCGCTTCTCACTGCAACATATTTAAATAAGATGTCCTCTATATCCCTTTCAATACCATACAAAAAATTATTATCCATAAAACACCCCTCTTTGTAGCAAAGCTACTTTTCAAATTTATCCTATTATTATATTAGTACAAAAGAGATTATAAAGAAATACTCCTCTATTAATAATTATAATTTTTACATTACCCCCAAAACTTAACAAGCCTTTAACAACCTTTGTCAAAAAATGAAATATAATAGAAATGAATAAGAGCAGGGGGTTTTGCCATGAAAAAGCTTCTAGAAGATATCATTAAATCAGAGAATATACGAACCGTATTTCAGCCTATCGTATCTTTAGTCGATGGAACAATACTAGGCTATGAAGCTCTAAGCAGAGGTCCTGAGGGCAGCCCTTTAGAAAGGCCTGATATGCTTTTCAAAGTAGCAGAAGCCAATAACATGGTTTGGGAGCTTGAATATCTTTGTAGAATAAAAGCCTTGGAAAAAGCACAAAAGATGATGCCTATTAAAATGTTATTTTTAAATGTGGATCCTAAAGTGATGAATGATGAAAAGTTTACAAGTGGATTTACAAAGGATTTTATGCTTAAATTGGGTATTGATCCTGGAAATATTATATTTGAAATCACAGAGAGGACATGTATAGAAGATTATAAAATCTTTAAAAAAACAATTGATAATTATATTGATCAAGGATTTAGAATAGCAATTGATGATACGGGTGCTGGTTATTCAGGTCTTAAAATGCTTGCAGAAATACATCCTCATTATATTAAGCTGGATATGGACCTCATAAGAGATATTGATAAGAAGCCCCTTAATCAAGCTTTAGTAAAGGCTTTAGCTGAGTTCGCTGTTTCAGTAAATATGAAAATAATCGCCGAAGGTATAGAAACAATTGACGAGCTAAATATTTTGATAGACTTTGGAATACATTATGGTCAAGGATATCTTTTACAAAGACCCGCTCCTGAATTTCTTGAAATAACAATAAATAATAAAAATTTGATTTTAAACAAACAGGCTCAAATGCAAAAACAATATTTGCAAACTTCTACTACCCTATCTATAGGTGAAATAGCTAGATTTGATACTCCTATCAATTCATCGGCGACAGGAAATGTTATAAATGAGGTTTTTTCTTCTTGTGCCTCTGTTCAAGGAATACCAATCGTAGATGGGGGCATCCCGGTAGGGCTGATTATGAGAAGTGAATTTTATGCCCATCTTGCCACACAATTTGGCGTTGCAGTTTTTATGAATAGACCCATAAAGCTTCTCATGAATACATCTCCTCTCATTGTAGATTACAACACTTCTATTGCACAAGTTTCAAAAATCGCTATAAAGAGGAGAGAAAAAAATTTATACGACTACATAATCATCACTAAAAATGACCAGTACTATGGCATCACCACTGTTAAAAATCTATTAGAAGAAATAACTCAAGTTGAGTTAAATAGTGCAAAGCACTCAAACCCCTTAACTGGCCTTCCTGGAAACCTAATCATTGAAAAAAATATAAAAAACATTCTTGATACCAAAGAAGCTGCATATGTAATATACTTTGATTTGGATAATTTCAAGGCTTATAACGATACTTACGGCTTTGAAAATGGTGATAAAATCTTATCTTTAACTGCTGCGATCATTCAAGAGTGCCTTGCTTCCAACTCCAGCCAAGAAAACTTCTTAGGCCATATTGGAGGGGATGACTTCGTGGCTATTACATATACTGAAGATATTAGAAAACTTTGTGATGATATCATGCAGGTTTTTGATAATAGAGTGAAAAACTATTATACAGAAACGGATAAAAACAATGGTTACATAATAGCAAAAAACAGACATGGAATAGAGGAAAAGTTTCCTATTATTTCAATCTCCATCGCTGTAATCAACAATGCAGATAATCACTTTAAAAGCGCTGAAGAATTATCGACAAAGCTTAGTACGCTGAAGAAAAAATGCAAGCTCCAATGCTATAGCTGTTACTGTATAGAATAATATTTTAAAGCAGAAAAAATGCTGGTTTTGAAAGGGGGCACAAAACCAGCATTTTTTTGTTTCTTTCTATCTATATATGAAACTGTTTTACAGTAGAATGCACCTTTTCTATATCAGCTAATAATCCAACAAGTTCTTCTGATACTTTAATCAAGTTTTGGGTTTGGTCTTGAGAGCCTTGATGCAGCAATTGAGATTCAGTAAAGCTATCCATTACTATGCTGCTTATATCATTCATAAAGCTATTTATATTTTCAGTATTAGAAGACTGCAATTGGGATTTTTTCGAAATATCCTCTATCATATTATTTATTCTATTGATAGCTTGTACGATTTGGCTAAATGAATTTTCAATCTCGCTAACAATATTGCTGCTTGCTTCAAACTGAACTACACTTTTTTCAGCAACTTCCGCAGTTGCATTCATCTCAATAAACAGTGACTTGATTACTTGAGAAATATCCTTTACGGAGCTATTGGATTCATCTGATAGTTTTCTTATTTCTGCTGCAACAACGCCAAAGCCTCTTCCTGAATCCCCTGCTCTTGCTGCTTCTATCGCCGCATTTAGTGCAAGGAGCTTTGTTTTATCTGCTATGGAGGTGATAATTTCTATTGCGCCTTTTATCTGCTTCAGATTTCCTTTAAAAAGCTCTATCCTTCCTGACATATTTAATATGGTTTCTTTGGTATGAAGCATATTTCCATCTAGCTCCTTTAGTGCCAGCGCTTCTTTTTCTACAAATTGTTTTGCCTTATTTGTATAGTTTGCCATTTCATTTGTTTGTTTAGAAATATCCAAGGCAGAATTTAGTACAATTCCTAAATCCTTTTTCGTTTCTTTCAAGTATGTAGACTGACTCTGAGAGCCTATTTTTATTTGTTCTGAAGATACTTCTATTTTTTTCGCTATCACTTCCACTTCATCAATATATTTAGTCAATTGAACCGAAGAGGCAGAAGTATGATCTACTGTGTTTATAACCTGGGATACCAGAAGCTTTAGGGAAGTTGCCATATTATTAAACTCTTTAGATAGCTGTCCTATTTCATCATTGCTTTCAATTTTAGACATATAGGTTAAATCTCCATGGGCAATACGCTTTGTATCTGCAACTAATCTGTTTATTGGATTTACAACCTTTCTTGATATCACTACAGCTGATACCACGCCAACCACCAAGCCTATAAATATAACGATTCCAAAATACAGCTTCATATCTGCCTTTGCCTTTATGATACTATCCTGAGCAACAGCCACTGACAGCAGCCCTACTACCTCACCTTTTCTATCTCTCAAAGAGCTATAGGCTATATAATAAGGTTTGTTGTTTACGCGTTTTGTTTCAAACTGTGTTTCTTTTCCTTTTAACAGCTTGCTTTCTATATCTCCATCCACTTTAAGAGAGGCTTTTATATCTTTATATTTACTATCTTTTTCGTCCAGCAAAGTAGAAATAATATTATCCTTTATATAAAGGGTGGTCTCTAACCCGTTTAATTTTTTAACATATTCCAAAAATCTTTTATCAATATTATATTGAGTTACCACTGTTCCTATGGTGGTCACTCCTGTAGCTGATATATCTGACTTTATGGGTGCTGCTGATTGTATGTATATAGCCTTGTCCATTGTTTCTATAGATACTGCCTTTAAACCAGCCAATCCGCTTTTCACCATAAAATCATTTGAGAGATCATCTCCATACTTTGATGGCTGATCTGTTCTTGCAATCAACTTCTTATTTTGATCTGCAATCAAAACAAAATCTAACCCTAACTCGCTGGTTAATTGGACAAGAAATTGAGATGCTTTAAGGTTATTTGATTCTATAGTGTATGTGCGCAGTTCAGAAAAACTAGAAAGTATTGTGGCACTATCTTTGGCCTTTTGCTGATAGTCTTCAAAATAATATTTAGCTGAATTCAAACTGTTTAGAAGTCTGGTATTCCACTCATCTTCAATTTTCTGTGAAACAATTCTTTCTGATATATAAATGGAGAAAACCATTGGAATAAGTACTGACATGATTACTACTAAAAGGATTTTATGTCTAATTGAAATATCAAAAGACCATTTAAAATATTTTGAAATGCGTAGCTTTGGTATCCTCATGCTCATCTTAAAACGTTTTAGAATGTGCAGCTTTGGTATCCTTATGCTCATTTTAAAATGCTTTGGAATATGCAGCTTTGATATTTTGACCCCTGCTAAATTTCTGATTTCTTTCATGGTCTTTCGTATTTTCTCAATCATTTTAACACCTTCATTCTTTTATGCAAATTTTACCGTCTTTACTTATTCACATTATATCTGCTTTATATTAATTCTCCGCGATCTTCAGTTAAGTCTTATTTATGATTCTGTTAAAATTGAGTTAAAACTTGTTTGCACAAAGCAAAACAAAAAGGCTGTATAAGGCTTAATCTGTGCTAAACCTTATACAACCTCAAAAAGCTTAATTTACAAGCTTACTATTTATGAAATATTTCAGTCTTCAGCCTCAATGCAGTAGGGGTTGCGGCTATTCCTCCCAAGGCTGTTTCTTTGAAAGCTACAGGCATTTGCCTGCCCACTTTATACATTGCTTCTATCATCTCGTCAAAGGGGATAATACTTGTTACACCCGCTAAAGCCATATCCGCACAAAGCATCGCATTGACTACGCCCATAGCATTCCTATTGGCACAAGGAACTTCCACTAACCCTGCCACAGGATCACATACTAGTCCAAGTATATTGCTGATAGCAATGGCTGCTGCATGAAATGCTGCATCTGGTGATCCTCCATACATCTCAACAAGTGCCGCAGCGGCCATTGCTGATGCAGAGCCACATTCAGCTTGGCAACCGCCTTCTGCTCCTGATAAGGTAGCATTCTTTGCTATAATCTGACCAATTCCTGAAGCAGTCAATAATGCATTGACTAACTGCTCATCGCTGGCAGCAATCTGTTCCCCTGCTGTAATAATAGCAGCAGGCAATATTCCACAGGAGCCTGCGGTGGGAGCTGCAACGATTCTTCCCATAGATGCATTTACTTCTGAGCTAGACAAAGCTCTTGATATAGCAATATTGACACTATCACCACATATGGTTTTATTGTTTTTTCTATACTCATTGACTTTTTTGGCATCTCCCCCTATTAGTCCGCTGATAGATTTTATATCGCTTTCCTGGGCAAATGCTGCGGAATTCTGCATAACGCTAAATGTTTCCAACATTTGGCCTCTGATAGCGCTGGCAGTCCTGTCGCTTATCTTGATCTCATTTTCCAGCACTACTTCCCATATATTACAGTCTAAATTTTTAGTGGCTTCCAATAATTCACTGGCATTCCTATACATGGTGACCTCCTATTGCATTTATTTTTCTTACACTATTTATTCCATTAAGCTGAGATATCTTTTCTATGGCATTTTCAGGGACGATTGCATCTGTCTCTATAACGGTGGAGGCTAGCTCTCCTCTAGCCTGTCTGCCAACCTTTAAGGTTGCTATATTTATTCCATAATCTGCAACAACACCAGTGATGCTGCTTATCACGCCATGTATATCTTTATGCTTTATGATCAATAGAGGATACTTGCCGTCATATTCAATTTCATCATCATTTATCTTTGTTATAACAATTCCGCCTCCGCCGATAGAAGATCCTATTACTGATACCTCTGTATCATCCGTCTTCACAATAACTATTTTAACTGTATTAGGATGCACATCCCCAAGATCAGTTTCTACAAACTCTACGCTTATACCCATGCTTTTAGCCAAAGTAAGGGATTCCTTTATTCTTTCATCATCTGCTTCCATGTCAAGAATACCTGCCACCAGAGCCTTATCCGTACCATGTCCTTTATATGTGTTGGCAAATGAGCCGTGCAGATAAAAAATTGCCTTTTTTAAGGACCCGTCTGCAATAGCCCTTGCAACCCTTCCTATTTTTTCGGCACCAGCCGTATGAGAGCTTGATGGTCCTATCATGATAGGACCTAAAATATCAAAAATACTTTTCTGCATAACCAACACCGTCCCCTATACTTTTACTTTATTATTTAATCTTTTTACATAAATTATAATAGCAGTCCTACTAAATATCTATTTCTAAAGGATCTTTCTCAGACTCTACCCTCTTCCATTCCTCGTGATTCTCGGAAAAATCAGCAATCTTCTCAATGGGCATTTTCATATATTTGCCCCATGCCGTTGCGGCTACTTCTCCATTTTGCAAAACTATTTCTCCAGTTCCTTCAAATAGTCTGCTAGAATCTTTACTGATTCTTCCTACAACTTTCAACTCCTGGTCTAATGGAATAGGTTTTTTGTATTTTACATTCAGCTCAACGGTTACACCCCATATATTCTCATGATTGATCATAATTGCTCTGCCTATGGTCTCATCTAATACGGCTCCAGCTATTCCTCCATGAAGTCTTCCGGGATAGCTTTGATGCTTTACTGAAGGTGTAAAAATAGAAATCAATTCTCCATTGTCAATCTCAAAAAAAGAAGCCTTTAGTCCCGCATCATTTTTCAACCCGCAGACTATACAGGTTTTACTGTTATGCTGCTTCCTCATTACTTTATGTATCATATCATATCTTCTCCTATCTTAAACTATATAAAATGTTATTTTAGATTTAATATGCTGTAATAATCTTCAAAAATTAAGTCTTCTATCCTCGCTATAAAAAACATGGCGTGTACAAGAATTTCAGAAAGCTTTTCTCTGTTTCAAGATGGTTTTACCTCACTATTTTTAATTGCAATGCCTTCATTCATTTAATATATTATAATCTGGACTTTTTAGATATGCAATAAAACACTTTTAAAATAAAAAGCATTTCTCCCCATTGCATGAATGGTTCGAAATGCCTTTTTTTCATCTTCTATCTCTTTTTTACTGGTGCCATGTGAATCGCTTCTCCGCTTAATCCTAAAACCGCTTCGCTGAAAGCTTCAGCCAATGTAGGATGCGCATGAATGGTATTGGATATGTCCTCTGCTTTCATCTCATGGGTTATAGCCAATGCTCCTTCATGAATCAAATCTGAAGCATGAGGGCCCATTATATGTACCCCTATGATCTTATTTTCTTCTCCAGTGGCAATAACTTTGACAAACCCTTCTGGTTCTCCCATTGCCAATGCTTTTCCGTTGGCTCCAAACATAAATTTGCTCACTTTATAATCTAAGGCTTTTGCTATTGCCATTTCCTCTGTTAAACCTACATAGGCAATCTGTGGATTTATAAATATGCAGTCTGGAACTACTTCATGTTTCACATTTGAGGTAATGCCCATTATATGCTCTACTGCATGAATCCCCTCATGAGATGCCACATGGGCCAGCATGACTCCACCGATTACATCTCCTATTGCATAGATACCAGAAATATTCGTTTCAAAGTGATTATTTACTTTGATGCCATTTTTATCGTATTCGATTTCCATTTTATCTAGGTTCAGCCCTTCAAATATAGGCTCTCTGCCAGAAGCCATCAATAAATAATCTGCTTCTACCTCTATATCGCCTTTTTTACCTCCAGCCTTGATAATCAACCCATTTTCACCCTTAATGATTTCCTTCGCTCTTACTTCGGCATAAAGCTGAATACCTTGTTTTTTTAATATACTTGGAAGTCTTTTTGTAATATCTTTATCTACTCTTTTTAATAGTGTGGAGGATATAACAGAAACTTCTGATCCTAACGCATTAAATATATATGCAAATTCAATACCTATAACCCCACTGCCTGCCACTGCCAAGCGTTTTGGTATTTCTCGAAAGTTTAATATATCATCACTGGTGATGACTCCTTCTAAGTCAGCTCCTGGTATATTTGGTATGGATGGTCTTGATCCTGTGGCAATAATAATATTCTTTGCAGTGATGCTTTGTTCTTCTCCATCATTTAAAACCACATGAACTGTATTTTTATCCAGTATCTCCCCTCGTCCTCTTAACACTTTTATACCATGTGCCTTTACAACCTTTTCAATTCCATCTACCAACTTATCTACTACATCTTGCTTTCTTTTTTGTACCTGTTCCACATTTATCCCATAATTGTCTACTTGAATTCCGAAATGATCTATCTCTTTTAATGTATTCATAATCTCAGCATTGGTATATAACGCCTTGGTGGGAATACAACCTCTGTTTAGGCAGGTTCCTCCCATTTCCCGTTCTTCTACTAAGCAAACCTTTGCTCCTAATTGAGCTGCTCTGATGGCAGCCACATAACCTCCGGGTCCGCCTCCAATAATCACTATATCATTTTCCATAAATACACCGCCTATTTAAAAATAGAATTATCTGAGTATTCTCAAAAGAGCTCTCAAGCAATATTATAATACCATAGGCAATACTTAGGGACAATAGGCCTGGGGGGTTCCCTTTGTTTTGTTTTTAACGGTGTCTTCCGTTTACCATGTCTCTTTATATCTATAAGGTAAATCTGATTATAGATATTCAATCCAGCGGCTCTCTTTTTTCACATATAGCTCAATTCCTAAAATAATTATTTTAATATTGTTGAAATAGAAGCAAAAATTTAATATAATATTGTTAATGCACCAACGGTTGGGAGGCCAGGCCATGAACAAAGAAGAACAGGTCATAATGGGTTTCAGGGGCTTATTTAACAAGATGGTTTGGCTTAATAAGTTTAAGATGGAAGACAGTCTTAAGGGTTATAAGTCTTCTGAAGTACATTGCATCGAATACATTGGAAGAAATGTAGATTCTAACGTGACAAAACTT
>JAUQXG010000385.1 GCA_030834765.1 Lutispora sp. | reverse complement strand
CGTGGGTCTAACCCCACCACTGTGGAATTTTTGCAATCCAATATTTTATCAATTAGTCTATCTACAAACATACGCTTCGCTCCTATCATAAACTATTTTTCCATTGCATAAAGTATAAGCAATCTCACCAAAATAACTTCTACCATGAAATGGAGTATTTTTCCCTTTTGATATCATATGTTCTTTATCAATCTTGATCATTTTTTCAATATCTATCAAGGTAATATCTGCTGGCATTCCTACCTCAATCTTGCCTGCATTTATTCCAAGAAGCTTAGATGGATTGTAACTCATTTTGCCAACTAATTCCTTCAATGTTAATATGCCTCCTATCACAAGTTCTGTATTACATATACTAAAGGATGCTTCAATGTTCGATATTCCATTTGCTGATTTATAAAAATCCTCTGTCTTGTCTATGGTTGCATGTGGAGCGTGGTCCGTTGCAATGATATCAATGGTACCATCCTTCAAAGCTTGCTTTAATGCTTGGATATCATCTTTCGTCCTTAATGGAGGATTTACTTTGGAATCTGTATAACCATATTCAATGATATCCTCACTCAATGATATGTGATGTGGCGTAACCTCACAGCTTACCTTTACTCCTCTTTGTTTTGCTTTTCTTATAATATCTGCAGACCCTTTTGTACTGATGTGTGCAATATGAATATGAGCATCTAATTCTTCTGCCAATAATACATCTCTCAATACCATAACTTCCTCTGCTCCAGCCGGAATTCCTTTTAACCCAAGTCTCTCCGATGCTTTTCCTTCATTGATAGTCCCTTCCATAGCTAAGCTCATGTCTTCACAGTGGTCAATGATTAAATAATCATACCCCTTCACTTTGCTTAATGCTTTTCTCATCAATAGTTTATCCCAAACTGGCCTTCCATCATCAGAAAAAGCTATGGCTCCAGCCTCTTTTAATAATTCAAAGTTTACTAATTCTTTTCCTTCCTGAGATTTAGTAATGGCTGCTATTGGATATACATTTACAACTGCATCTTTTTTTATAATATCCTTTATTATCTTCATCATTTCTAAACTATCTATGACTGGCTGTGTATTTGGCATACAGCACACCGAGGTATATCCTCCCCTTGCAGCTGCCATAGTGCCTGTTTTTATAGTTTCTTTGTATTCATAGCCTGGCTCTCTAAGATGGCTATGGGCATCAACAAGCCCTGATATAGCTACAAGGCCTTTTCCAGTGATTACATTCTCAGCAGCACATGGAACTTGATATCCAATATGCTTTATCATTCCATTTTCGATAAAAATATCCAGCTCTCCATCAAAATTTTTATTTGCATCTACAATTTTAACTGACTTTATTAGTAGACTCAAATCATGCACCTCCTTAAATTTAGTTGTAAAAAAAGAGTAGTATATAGCTACTCCTCAACTAATACTACCCCATCTTTTTCATCAATACCCTTTAACATAACTAATATTTCCTCATTCTTGGAAGTTGGCACATTTTTTCCAACATAATCTGCTCTAATTGGTAACTCCCTATGTCCTCTGTCAATTAATACAGCTAGCTGTATGCTTTTTGGTCTTCCTACATCAATAATTGCATCCATTGCCGCTCTCACAGTTCTTCCAGTGTATAATACATCATCTACAAGTATTATCTTTTTACCTTCTACATCAAAATTAATCAGCGTATCAGATTGAGACATGTCTATAACATTTTTTGATATATCATCTCTATATAAAGCAATATCTATAATGCCAACAGGCATATCCTGACCTTCGATAGAATTTATTTTATCACTGAGTCTCTGTGCCAAAGGAATTCCCTTTCTTTTAATACCCATTAATGCGATGCCTTCTACACCCTTATTCTTTTCTATTATCTCATGAGCAATCCTAGTTAATGCCCTATCAAGTGCTTTTTCATCCATAAGTTCTGTCTTAAGTTTCATCATTTACCTCCCAAATACAATAAAAAAACTGCCAAAAGGCAGTATAATAGCTAAACTATTATAACATCTTTACTGCCTCACAGGGTCAGGTTAAAAGAATAATTTTCATAATTGTATCATAGTAAGAATTGTTTGTCTATAGCTTTCCTTTTATAATTCTAATGATATTTTGAAAATAGTCTGGCAGCGGAGCTTCAAATTCCATATATTCACCTCTTCTAGGATGAATAAACCCTAAAAGTCTAGCATGTAAAAGCTGTCCATTTGTATCAAACTTTTGTTTCATAAATCCATATACTGTATCACCTACTACAGGATGCCCGATATATGCCATATGTACTCTTATTTGATGTGTTCTGCCAGTTTCTAATCTTGCTTCAATTAAAGTATGGTGGTTATATCGCTCCAACACCTGAAAATGCGTGACAGCATTTTTACTATTCCGCTCAATTACAGCCATCTTCTTTCTATCGGATATGTTCCTACCTATGGGAGCATCAACTGTCCCATGGTCTGTTTTTATGATTCCCTCTACTAGTGCAGTATATCTTCTATTTATACTATGGTTTTTTAATTGTTCTGATAGCGAAAGGTGTGCTTCATTTGTTTTAGCGATCACTATGATCCCTGAAGTATCTTTGTCAATTCTATGTACTATACCAGGCCTCATGATCCCATTAATTCCTGATAAGTTATCACAATGCTCAAGCAATGCATTCACTAAAGTTCCTGTATGATTTCCATGAGCAGGATGAACCACCATTCCTTGAGATTTGTTAATTACAATAATATCATCATCTTCATATATAATATCTAATGCAATTTTTTCTGCTTTGACATCCAAGGGCTGTGCATCAGGTATAATAATACCAACAACATCCCCTTCCTTTAGCTTATAATTAGACTTGATTTCCTTATCATTTACTCTTACATGATTATCATCAATCAGTTTTTGCATATAAGTCCTAGAATACCCATCAACCTTTTCAGTTAAATAGGAATCTATTCTTTTATTTTCATCAGATGTATCTACCAGAAACTTTATCTCATCCATATAATCCCTCTTTACAGTGTTATATTCTTATCAAATAATATTAAAACGCTTACTACTAGAGCCCCTACTACTACACACGAATCTGCAAAATTGAACACTGGCGGGAAAATGGAAAATTGCAAGTAATCTATTACAAATCCCAACCTTATTCTGTCAATAAGATTTCCTATGGCACCTCCAAGTATTACTGACAAAGAAACTGTTAAAGCCATATTTTTATTTTTCAGCTTTACTATTAAATATATAATAACTGAAGCAATGATAGCTGTTGTTATGATAAAAAAAAGTATTTTATCCTGAAACATTCCAAAGGCTATACCATAGTTCTTAATATATGTTATGTAAAAAAAGTTTTTTATGACTTCTATTTGATCAAATAGCATAACATTTTCCAAAATCTGAAACTTAATGATCTGGTCAATACTTGCAATAGCTAAAATAATTAAAAATGGAAACATAAAAACACCTCCTAAATAATACTTTAAAAGTATAACATATAAATGAAAAAAAGACACGGGTTTTCCGTGCCTAGCTATTCTAAAGTCTGCTTATATTGCTGATTGCTTATCTTCTCTACTTCCTCAACATATCCAAGATCATCTATATCATCTTCAGGAGTATCTATCAAATTAAAGCTCTCAACTGCCTCCCAAGCATCTTCACCATCAAACATGACTTCATTATCTATACTAAAATCTGTATCAGTCCTGCCAAAAGGAGGATAGAGGGCTTGCTCTTCAATAGGCCTTCCATTTTCATAACTAATTTGTGCTTTTTCTTTTTCCTTCTCACATGCTACACAGTATCTCGTATAAGGAATTAACTCCAATCGTTCTTCAACAATCTCATTTCCGCAAGCCTCGCATTTTCCATATATGCCTTTATCTATTCTTGACAGAGCAGCTTCTATTTCATTTAATGCATATTTATCATTATTTCTTAATGAGATATTCTTTTCTGCTTCAAATGTTTCAGTACCAAGATCCCCTGGGTGATTATCATAAGATGAAAGTTCACTTGTAGCCTCTCTAAGTTCAGCATGAAGCCCAAGTTTATCATCAAATAATGAATTTTCTCTTTCACTTTTTTCCTCATATAAAATCTTTTCAAAATGCTTTTGTTTTGTCTTATCCAAGTTTTCATCTCCAGTTCCTTGTATTAAATATTATCATAGAAATTAATAGCATTTATATGAATTTGTTTCATCAAACCTACAGGCTATCCTGTACAATCTTAACTAATTCGGCAATAAAGTCTCCTATTATTGGAAGGTTGAGCATAACAATCTTTCTCATAAAGAATAATGCTAATGCGCCAAGTATTGTGAATCCGATTGCCATACCAAACCCTCTGGCAAGGCCCTCTATAAAGCTCATATAAAGTCTTCTCTTCTTATTTGTCATTAAATCAACGTAATCTTCTAATCTTGCTTTTTCTAAGAGGCTAGCGATTTCACTTACCCTACTTTCTATATTCTCTGCATGAACTATTGAGTCTTCTTTAATAGTGCTCATGTTTTTATCCCCTCCACTATATATTATCAATGTTTCCTTTAAAATATTCACTGAAATTAGGGAATGAAGTGGCGATACAATCAATATGTTTCATTATAGAAGCTTCCTCACTTCTTAGTGCTGCACAGCTAAAAGCCATTGCGATCCTATGGTCATGATAGCTTTCAAACTTACAATTAAATACATTATCTGGATTGCCATGAATAAGCATTCCATCATCAAATTCTTCAACTTTGATATTCATCGCTCTCAGGTTGCTTATTATAGACTTAATTCTATCAGACTCTTTTATTCGCAGTTCCTTCCCATTATGAATTTCAGTAACTCCGTCTGCAAAAGCTGCTAATACAGCTATTATTGGAACTTCATCAATTATTTCGCTTACATCATGGATCATTATACCTTTAAGATCAGAAGTTACTACTCGAATATTACCTATTGGCTCTAATTGTTTTTTTTCATTTGCATGAATATCTATTTTTGCTCCCATGTTTTTCAATATATCTATAAATTTTATTCTAGTTTTATTTATACCCACATCTTCTATTAAGATTTCGGATCTAGGCACAATTAAGGCAACTGCAATTAAGAAAGCCGCTGACGAAATATCCCCTGGAATAAAAGTTTCTATGGCTTTTAGCTGGCTGTTTCTTATAAGAATCTCCATATTATTGGTAAAAATCTTACCGCCCATTTGCTTTATCATAAGTTCCGAATGATTTCTAGTATGAATACTTTCAATTATTTTGGTATTGCCCCGTGCATTTAAACCTGCAAATAGTAAACATGACTTAACTTGAGCACTATTCATTGGCATCCTATAATCTATGGCTTTTAGATCTGCAGATTCTATCATAATTGGAGCAAACCCATCATTGTTTTGAGAAGAAATCTTAGCTTCCATCAATTGCAGTGGTTCAATTATTCTTTTCATAGGTCTTTTACATATGGATATGTCTCCATTGATGATACAATTAATATTACTTCCTGCTAGTAGTCCAGAAATCAGTCTAATTGTTGTACCAGAATTCCCAACATATAACGGTTCATTAGGACTTTTTAGTCCTCCTATTCCTTTGCCATATGTATGCACCTCATTGCCTTTTATCTCATATTCAATTCCAAGCTGCTTAAAACAATTTATCGTATTCAAACAATCTTCAGAAAATAAGAAGTTTGATGCTACAGACCTTCCTTGAGCAATTGCACTAAGCATAGCAAATCTATGAGATATTGACTTATCTCCTGGAACTTTAAAGGTCCCTTCAAAATTATTTAGTCTTCTTATATTAAAATTCATTTTTTCTGATATCCTTAAACATTTTTTCTGTTTCATTTATCTTTTTAATTAATGCATCAAATTGCTGAAAGCTGAGAGATTGATCGCCATCTGAAAGTGCACAAGCTGGATTTGGATGTATTTCGACTATTGCACCATCTGCACCTGCTGCCATTCCAGCTAAAGTCATTGGCAATATGATATCGCTCATCCCTGTCCCATGACTTGGATCAAATATAATCGGTAAACGAGATATTTTCTTTATTACAGGTATCGCCGTCAAATCAAGCGTATTTCTTGTATAATCTCCAAAAGTTCTGATACCTCTCTCACATAAAACGATATTGATATTACCTTCATGCGCTATGTATTCTGCAGCCATAAGAAATTCTTCTATTGTGGCAGCCATACCTCTTTTTAGCAATACCGGCTTATTTGTCTTACCAATCTCTTTAAGCAAGCTGAAATTTTGCATATTTCTAGATCCAATCTGAAACATATCAACATAATCATACATCATGTCAATATCTCTTATATCCATAATTTCAGATACGGTGGGCAAATCGACTATATCTGCGGCTTCTCTCAGCAGCTTTAATCCATCTTCTTCAAGGCCCTGAAAAGAATAAGGTGAAGTTCTAGGTTTGAAAGCTCCACCTCTAATCATTTTCGCACCTGATTGTTTTATATAAACTGCGGTTTCATTTATCATCTTCTTGTTCTCTATAGAGCA
>JAUQXG010000384.1 GCA_030834765.1 Lutispora sp. | reverse complement strand
GCAACCGTAGGAGCGATGCAAAATGGACTTTCAGAAGTAGAGCAAGGTACCGCAGCAATAACAGATACCTATGGCACCTTTGATAAAATTATTGATAATATAAATATGGTCGCAAATGATATAAAGCATGTAAGTGAGTCTGTATATACATTGAAATCAGATATGAATAGAGTGGTTACTTCTATTTCAGGTATCAATGAGATCGCAACAACTACATCCCAAGGTACACAAAACATACTAGCAAGCACGGAAGAACAGTCAGCCGCTATATTAGAAATAACACACTCTGTTCAAAACTTGGGAGAAATGGCAGAAAAACTGGATGATATAGTAAAGAAATTTACATTATAAAGAAATATTTTTCTTAAATAGGGGGCTTTATTATGTCTGAGGTACTTGTTCATGTTACTAGAGGAGATTTGGTGGAAAATATTCATAGAGGAGATGCAGTGATTGTAAAGGCAGGCGGTGAAATTGTTGCAGAAGTTGGTTGTCCTCATAAAGTTACCTATATGCGTTCATCGGCCAAGCCTATACAGGCCTGCACTGTAATACAGAGCGGCGCAGCAGAACATTTTGGCCTTAGTGAAAAGGAAATTGCAGTGATCTGCGCTTCTCATTATGCAGAAGACTTTCATATTGAGGCAGTGCTTTCTATACTAAAAAAAATAGGCTTAGACGAAGAGGCCTTTTTGCTGGGAGCTACCTATTCATTGAATGATAAGATTACTGCAAGGTTTTTAAGGGAAGGCAAGGAGAAAAGCAAGATATACAATAATTGCTCTGGTAAGCATGCAGGTATGCTTGCATTAGCTATGCATATGGGTTATGATATAAAGTCTTATGACAAGCCAGAAAATCCAGTGCAACAGATGATGCTAAGCACAGTAGCAGAATTTGTAGGGATGAAACAAGAAGATATACATATTGGTATAGACGGATGTGGAGTGCCAGTGTTTGGGATGCCAATATATAATATGGCATTATCCTATGCCAAAATGGCTGATATAACGTCTTTTGAAGGAGCCAGGGGTGTAGCTGTATGCAAAATAATAGATTCTATGACTACATATCCAGAGATGGTATCAGGAACTGGAGGTTTTTGTTCAGAGCTTATGAAAGCAACGAAAGGAAGAATCTTTGGTAAACTTGGCGCAGATGGGGTATACTGTCTAGGGATAAGAGACAAAGGAATAGGCTTAGCCCTTAAAGTGGAAGATGGCAGTGCAAAGGCGCTATCTTGTGTGGTAATTGAAGCGCTGAAGCAGTTACATGAGCTTAGTGATATTGAGCTCAAGGCACTTGAGAGCTTTTATATAAAAGAAAATATAAATACACAAGGCCGAAAAGTAGGGGAAATGAAAACAGATTTTAAACTAGCTTTTTTATAGAAAGGAAAATGATAAATGAATATTACTGATATTTTAGCTACAGAATTAAACATTAAACCTTGGCAGGTAGAAAGTACCATAAAACTAATAGATGATGGCAACACAATACCATTCATAGCCAGATACAGAAAAGAGCTGACAGGAGAGCTTTCTGATACAACACTTAGAGATTTACATGAAAGGCTTACCTATTTAAGAAATTTAGAAAGCAGAAAAGCCGATGTAATAAAAAATATAGAAGAACAGGGCAAGCTGACGGAGGAACTAAGGCTTTTAATAGAAAATGCCAAAGTGCTTCAAGAAGTAGAAGATTTATATAGACCCTATAAACAAAAGAAAAGAACTAGAGCTACTATAGCAAAAGAAAGAGGACTAGAGCCACTGGCAGATATTATTTTTGCACAGGAAAAGTCAGCGGAAGCACTAATAGATATTGCAGCAGCTTTTATAAACGTAGAGCTGGGAGTAGAAACTCCACAGGATGCCATAAATGGTGCCCTTGATATTATTGCCGAGACGATTTCAGATTCTGCAGATTTTAGAAGAGAAATAAGAGACAATACATATAAAAATGGTGTTATTGCAACAAAAGCCACAAAAGAGGGAAAATCAGATTTTGAAATGTATGCTGATTATAGAGAGCCAGTATCAAGAATCGTACCTCACAGGACTTTAGCGGTAAATAGGGGAGAAAAAGAAGAATTCCTTGCAGTGAAGGTAGAAGCTCCTATAGAAACAATTCTTTCCTATTTAAATGCCAAAATAATAAAAACCACTTCACCCTACAGAAGTGAATTAGAAGGCTGTATCAAGGATGCATATACAAGGCTGATTGCCCCTTCTATAGAAAGAGAAATCAGAAATGAGCTGACAGAAGTTGCAGAAGAGCAGGCAATAAAGGTTTTTGGTTCAAATATAAGAAACCTTTTGCTGCAAGCACCTATAAAAGGCAAAACAGTAATGGGCTTTGATCCAGGGTTTAGAACAGGCTGCAAAATAGCAGTAATGGATGAAACAGGAAAGCTATTAGACACAGCTACAGTATATGCTACAACATCCCAAAGTCAAGCAGATGAATCAAAACGCGTATTGAAAAAAATGATAGAAAAGCACAATGTTGAAGTGATTTCCCTTGGGAATGGAACAGCTTCAAGGGAATCGGAAAAGATATGTGCAGAGATCATAAAAGAGATGGATAGACCATTGCACTATGTAATAGTAAGTGAAGCAGGTGCATCTGTATATTCGGCGTCAGAGCTTGCATCTAAAGAGTATCCGGATATAAATGTTTCCATCAGAGGGGCAATATCCATAGGAAGAAGACTGCAAGACCCATTAGCGGAGCTTGTAAAGATAGATCCCAAATCTATAGGAGTAGGTCAATACCAGCATGATGTATCCCAGAAAAAATTATCAGAGACATTGACAGGGGTAGTAGAGGATTGCGTGAACAGCGTTGGCGTAGATCTAAATACAGCATCACCCTCACTGTTGCAATATATATCAGGTGTAAATTCAGGCGTAGCAAAAAACATTGTAGCCTATAGAGAAGAGAACGGTAAGTTTAAAACAAGAAAAGAACTGCTGAAGGTAAAAAAGCTAGGGGCGAAAGCCTACGAGCAGTGTGCAGGATTTTTAAGAATACAAGAATCAGCCAATGTTTTGGACAACACTTCAGTACATCCAGAAAGCTATGATGCGGCAAGCAAGCTAATAAAGAAATACGGTGGCTCTATAAATGAATTTAGAGACAGGGTATCAGCTATAAATATAGAAAAGCTGGCAGAGGAATTAGAGGTAGGTATACCAACATTAAAAGATATTGTAAAAGAGCTTCAAAAACCAGGCCGCGACCCGAGAGATGAAATGCCAAAACCAATACTGATGACAGACATAGTGGAATTAAAAGACTTAAAGCCAGATATGCTTTTAACAGGAACAGTAAGAAATGTAACAGATTTCGGTGCTTTTGTAGACATAGGAGTCCATCAAGACGGTCTAGTCCACAAATCCCAGTTAGCAGACAAATTCGTAAGAAGAGTAGAAGAAGTAGTAAAACTAGGAGATATCGTAAAAGTAAAGGTACTAGAAGTGGACTTGGATAGAAACAGAATAAGCTTGAGTATGAAGGGTCTGAATTAGGGAAATTAACAAAAAAAGCTGTAGTAAATTTGATATTTACTACAGCTTTTTTAAAATTCCTCTAACTGCTGTCATTCTGAACGCTGTGAGGAATTATTGGAAACAGAGAATCCAGAGTACCCAGAAGCTATATTTAATAATGAAAAGAAATTTGGAACAAAGGTTGAACCATAGTTGTCATGAGGATTCATGATAGGCAAAACCTTTAGGCAAAAGAGTATAAATTATTAGCTAAGAACAGTTCCTAGAGCGAAGAAAACTTCTGCTTTAGGAACTGTTCTATTTGAGCGATAGGGCAAATAAAGAAAAGTAAAATTGCTTACACCGATTTTGAGGATGTAACTGTAGTGCATTTCACAACACTACTAAATGCAGATTAGGTATTAACTTATAAGGAGATGTTGTTGAGAAAACAAATCTTTTTAAACGCAGAATGCGGCATAAAGAGGAATGGAAAGTATATCTTCACCCTTTCCAAAATTCTTTTCTGAGAAGCGAATGGAATAGCTTGGAGCATATTTTTGAATAAATACACTAAGACTTTTCGATTTCACTTTTATGCCTTTTTTCACTTCCACACCGATAACATCCACCTCTTTCTGCAGAACAAAATCAAGCTCAGCGGAGTGTGCACTTGTCCAGTAAAACAGATTATGCCCGTTGTTTGTAAGTGCCTGTGCAATATAGTTTTCGGTAATGGAACCCATAAACAGATTGGCTTCGCCTGTGAGAATAGTCTGCTGGGGAGTGCCGGATTTCATAACAAGCAAACCAACATCGCTCATGTATAGCTTAAATGAGGAAAGGTCGGCATATACGGCAATGGGATTTATGGCATGCTCTATCCTCTCGCATTTCAGGACAATACCAGCTTGTGCAAGCCAATCTATGGATACACCGAACAGGGTAGTACTACCGCCTTTCTGAACCACCTTGTACTGAAACTTCTTATTTTCTTTTGCTAGCTGTGCAGGAATGGAGTTAAAGCAACTGCGTATTTTTATGGTATCGCTTGGAGTTGCATATTTAGCCATATCAGCCACATAATTGTTCAAGATTTCATTTTGCACCGTGGGAACAAGCACTAGTTTACCTGACTTTAGAAATGTCTCCACAGCGGCAGGCATTCCACCTACAATTAGATAATACCGATAAAGCTCAATAGCTTTTTGATGCAGTGCTTCAGGCATAGATTCCATTGCATAAAAGCATTTGCGGATTTCTCTTGCAAGGCGCTCCTCCTTTGCAGCCCAAAGAAACTCTTCAAAATCCAGGGGATAGAGTACCATGCTCTCCACCTTACCGACAGGGAAGGAATAGTGCGCTCTATGGATTGCGACACCAAGCAGACTGCCGGCAGCGGCTACATGGTACTGTGGGGCAAGCTCACAGAAGTATTTAAGCGAAGTTAAAGCACGCTCGCAGGATTGTATTTCATCAAAGATAATCAGTGTTTTACCAGGGATAATCTCCTCGTTAACAGTAGTCTCAAGAAAACGAATTAATCTATCTGGAGTAATATCATCAGAAAAATATGCTGCAATAGATAGGTTGATTTCAAGGTTTACATAAACTATATTTTCAAAATACTTTTCACCAAAGTTGTTCAATATATATGTTTTACCTACTTGTCTAGCGCCATACAGCAACAGCGGCATACGATTTTCCGTTTTATCCTTCCATTGTAAAAGCTTTTCTTCAATTTTTCTACGCATAAAATCACTCCCCTATAACTATTATGCTACACTTTGCTGATACTTATGTCAATAAAAGTAATATATATAAAGATTTTTATTGACATAAGTATAAAAAATGAAAAGTGATGGGCACTGAATAACCAGGCTGAAATCCCTGTTAAATTTCGTGATTAGAGATCAATAATTGTTAAACCATGATATAATATTATCGAGATTAAATATATGGGGGTGCATTTTGTGATACATATCAAAAACGGAAAAATCTACACCATGGCTGGAGATACAATCGAAAAAGGATCTATCCTAATAGAGCATGGGAAAATTATGGCTGTGGGAGAAAATCTTGATATTCCAACGGATGCTGAAGTCATAGATGCAGAAGGTAAACTAGTGATGCCAGGATTTATTGATGCCCATTGTCACCTTGGAATGTGGGAGGATGCCATCGGCTTTGAAGGAGACGACGGAAACGAGGCTACAGATCCTGTTACACCGCATCTACGAGCCATCGATGCGATTAATCCTATGGATAGAACATTTCAAGAAGCTCGGGAAGGTGGAATCACCACAGTATGTACGGGACCTGGAAGTGCCAATGTGATTGGCGGTACCTTTGTCACCATGAAAACTTATGGGGATAGAGTGGACGATATGATCATACAAAATCCTGCAGCAATGAAAATTGCTTTTGGAGAAAATCCAAAGCGAGTTTATAATGATAGAAAACAAGCACCTACCACAAGAATGGCTACAGCAGCCATACTGCGAGAACAGCTTTTTAAAGCAAAAATCTATAAAGAAAAGCTTGAAAAAGCCAAAACAGAGCCAGATAAAAAACCTGAATATGATATGAAGATGGAAGCCCTTTTGCCTGTTTTGAATAAAGAAATTCCTCTAAAAGCCCATGCACATAGAGCGGATGATATTTTTACCGCGCTTCGCATTGCGAAAGAATTTGATTTGGATATCACTCTTGAACATTGCACAGAAGGGCACTTGATTGCAGATTATCTTGCAAAGGAAGGCAAATTCGTTGTAAGCGGCCCTCAGCTTTGTGACAGATCAAAGTATGAGCTGATCAATAAAACTTTTAAATCCCCTGTAGGATTATCAAAAGCAGGAGTGAAATTTGCCATCATGACAGATCATCCTGTTATACCAATACAGTACCTTCCAATATGTGCTGGATTGGCAGCCAATGAAGGCTTGGATGAGATGGAAGCATTAAAGGCCATAACCATTCATGCAGCAGAAGTTTTAGGTTTAAAGCACAGATTAGGAAGTATAGAAACAGGAAAAGATGCGGATATCGTAATATTTGAAGGGCATCCTTTCAATACGATTTCTAAGACTACCCATGTATTGATAGATGGTAAAGTAGTGTTTTGTAGATAAGGAAATCGTCCGTAGGGTCATATAATTATTCCATGCCTCCGATGAGTATTTAAGAATTCAAAATCTGTTGACATATAAAGGCATTACTTGTTACGATATACATATAAGGTAATCGAAAAGGTAGGGTGTGATTGCCACCTCATTTCATAAAAGAAAGGAGGTGGTGCAAATGGATACATATCAAACAATATCAGTCTTGATAGAATTTGGAGTGCTAATCCTGATGCTGATCTCCTTAATTATTGTTTTAATAGAAACGATAACAAAAGGAAAAAAATAATCACCCTGCCTCGCACGCAGAGTGATTAAGTAATTTAAACACACTTGTGGCAACCGCACCTTTGTGGTATCGATTACCTTATATATATTATACCACTAGAATCGCTATAGTAAACTATTATTTCTAAAAAAATAACTTTGTTATTGCACAAAGTATACAACGGTAGTATACTATATTTAGAGTCAAAACTGAATATTGCAATATAGTCTTCAGGGATGGGAGTATTTCCCTACCGGCGGTAAAGCCCGCGAGCGAATCATTTTCGGTTATGTACTTCGATGATTGCGCAGACTCGGTTAGATTCCGAGGCCGACAGTATAGTCTGGATGGAAGAAGATGTATTAAACTTGTTTTTTATGATTTTTGATACATGAGTCCCTGAATATTCAGGGACTTTATTTTATTTTATAGGAGGGTTTTTTATGCAAACAAAAACCAGAAAACTAGTAACCATGTCAGCCTTATGTGCCTTATCTATCGTACTTATGATGTTAATAAGATTTCCTATCATACCGGCTGCTACATTCCTTGAATATGAGCCTGCAGATGTGCCTATATTGATAGGAACCTTCATGTACGGCCCTGTTGCTGGACTTGTGATGACTGCTGTAGTATCTGTGATACAGGCATTTACAGTAAGTGCTGCCGGCGGCTGGGTGGGACTTGTGATGCATGTTATAGCCACAGGAACCTTGGTAATCGTATCAGGAAACATATATAATAAAATTCATAACAGAAAGGGTGCGTTGATAGCATTACTTGTAGGTTCATTATGTATGGTTCTCGTCATGATTCCATCAAACCTTTTCTTTACAGTTAAATTCTACGGATATCCTTATGATGCCGTAAAAGGTTTGCTGATGCCAGCCATTATACCATTCAATGTGGTGAAGTCTTTGGTAAACTCCTTCATCGTGCTGCTTGTTTATAAGCCTCTTGCAAGATTTATAAAAAGAGATCATGTATTGAATAGAAAGGCTGCATAAAAGTTTTTTAAACCTCTCTTGGAAGAGCTATAAAAATATATCAATACTCTAAATGAAAAAGGTCATTTCAGTTTTCATTTAGGGTATTTTTCTATACTTTTTTTTAATATTGAAATATAATTAACCTAACTAAAGCAAAATAATAAGAATGAATTTTGAGCTAAAGTTTGAAAAAGGCTTTCGCCTTTATCAATTTGATTTTTATGCAGCATAGCTGCAGGGAGAGGTAAATATGCAAAAAATTGTTACAAAAAATCCGGAGGAAACCTTTGAGCTTGGGAAGCATATTGGGAAACGACTTCAAAAAGGGGATATTGTTTGTCTTGTGGGAGACTTAGGTGCAGGAAAGACTGCTTTTTCTAAAGGAATTGGTGAGGGACTAGAAGTTGTGGACTATATTACGAGTCCTACTTATACCATCATAAATGAATATCATGGAAGGCTGCCGCTATATCATTTTGATGTTTATAGATTAAATGACACAGAAGAAATGGAGGAGCTTGGTTATGAAGAATATTTTTTTGGTGATGGTGTAGTTGTAGTAGAATGGGCGGATTTGATAAAAGATATCATACCAGACAATGCCATTTGGGTTACAATAAATAGAACCATGATAGAGGATGAAAGAGAGATTGAGATAAAGGTATCTTGAAGATGCCTAAATATAAGGGGAGAGATAAGATCATGCGAATACTGGCTATTGACACTTCCACCATAACAGCCACTGTAGCCATTGTAGAGGATGGAAGGCTATTGGGGGAGTTTACCCGAAATAATAAGTGGACTCATTCAGAGAAACTGATGCCTTTGATAGACAAGATACTTCAAGGCTGTGATTTAGATATTTCAGATATAGATGCATTTGCTTGCGGTAAAGGACCAGGCTCTTTTACTGGGCTTCGCATAGGGGCAGCTACCATAAAAGGCCTAGCACAGGCAGCAGGGAAGCCTGTAGCAGGAGTTTTCACCCTGGATGCACTTGCATTCAACTTGTACAATGCAAAAGGCTTAATCTGCCCTATATTGGATGCACAAAGGAATATGGTCTATGCAGCTTTATATCAGTGGCAAAACAACGGATTGGAAAAGCTGGAAGATTATCGAGCGATTTTCATTGAAGAGCTCATAGAGATATTAAATGAAAAGGACGAGCATATAAACTTCCTGGGGGATGCTGCACTGCTTTATAAAAATACCTTGATGGAAAAGGCAGATAACTTCAGCATTGCACCACATAATCTAATGATGCCTAGGGCTTCTTCTGTGGGAGCGTTAGCTTATGAAATGATAAATGCGAATCGTGTAGATACGTATCATTCCTTTAAGCCTTATTACATACGCAAATCTCAAGCAGAAGTAGAGTATGAAAAAAAGCAGGACATTGAGATTTCTAAAATGGAAGAAAAAGATATAGATGATATTTGGGAAGTTGAGAAGTTGAGTTTTAAGACTCCTTGGTCTAAAGGTGCATTTATAGGTGAGCTGAATAATGAAATGGCGGAATATTATGTGGCGAAGGTGGCAGATAAAGTCATAGGCTATGGCGGGATGTGGTTTGTCATGGATGAAGCCCATATAACCAATATCGCGGTTCATCCAGATTATAGGACTCGTAAAATAGGAGAAAAGCTGTTGAAAGCCCTCATTGAAGAAGCAAAAAATAATAATATTGAGAAAATGACTCTTGAGGTGAGGCCTTCTAATGAGGCGGCGAGAGGTTTATATAAAAAACATGGATTTCATGATTGTGGAATTAGAAAAGGTTATTATCCAGATACCGGTGAAGATGGAATCATAATGTGGAAAGCGCCTAA
>JAUQXG010000039.1 GCA_030834765.1 Lutispora sp. | reverse complement strand
TCCTCCTGTATGATTCCTATTGTTTTGACATCCTTGATGCTTTCATATACTTCCTTGCTTGCAAACTGGTTTTTTATTACCTTATGTTCATATACGCCAAAGCCTGTTTCCTCTACAGCCATTTTTGCAAGTCTTTCTGCTTCTTGGTAGGCAAGCTCTGCCATACACCTTACGATTTCATCCACTTCTTCCTGTGAAAAGGCTGAAAATTTTTGCTGTGCCTGTTTTGCCCCTTGAACAAGTGTCCGAACTTCTTGTATGGATAGTAAATCCAAGTCTTTTACTTCCATTGGCTACGACTCCCTTTCTCATATTGGGATACTAATCTTCTCTGCCTTTTACTCCATATCACCAATATCATAGTAATCGAGTATTGCTTTTAGCAATTCTTCTCGTTTGGCAAATTTGATATGACTTCTTTCTATTTTTATACCATCTAACTCTCTTGCAAAAGACCTCATCTCAACTACCTTCATGGTTTTCAGCTTTTCTATTATGTCAATTGATTCCTTTTTACGAATTTCCTTGCAATCAATTGTTTCATTTTCTTTTACTTCTTCTCTTTGCTGCTCGATCTCTTCAGGTACTTGAGTTTCATTACTTTTATGGTTTATTAGCGTAATTCCCAATAATTTTGATATTTCAGGGGCTGGTCTCGGAATTATATGGGTTGATATGAGCTTACCAACCTTTTCTAATGCTGCCTGGGCTGCATCTATGGCAGCTTTTACCGCTCCTACTTCTCCATTTATTTTTACGGTAACCAGACCTCCGCCAACCAGTTCTATTCCTATCAATCTTATGTTCGCTGCTTTAAGGCAAATATCAGCAGCCTCTATGGCACCTATGTACCCATAGGTCTCTATAAGTCCTAGGGCCTTACCATCCATCTCTTTCACCTACTGCCTGGCTAAAACTTTGTGGCATTTTCTGCAACATATTGTACTGCTGCTGCAAAAGCATCACATGCTGCCTTGCATGCCGACTGGCTTCCTGTTAATAGGCCTCCTCCAAAGTTTGTTTCTGATGGTGGCCCATAAAATGCTGCAAGCTTTACATCCGCGGCCTTTAGCGCTGCATCAAGGGAATACATTGCTTCAAGGGGTGGTGCGATCAAGTATGCGATGGCGGCACCTTCTTCTACCCCGGCAACCTTTGAAAGGTAAGAACCTGTTCTTGATATGCAATGAGCGTAATAGGGTACTGAATTTTCATCATTTGCACTAAAGAAGCATGCTCCATTTTCAATAAAATCCAATGCTGCATTCAGTCCGCTTCTTACTTCAGCAGGGTTTGGTCCTGCAATGATTCCGATAAACTCACCCACTAGTTTTGTACTTGCATTGGCGGAGCCTGCATACATGGACCTTGCATATACAACTTGAATATCTGCTTTTTTGGTTGCTTCATCCAGGGCAGTATAGGAAACATCATCGATGTCTGTGGTGATAATTCCTAAGCTTTTTTGATGAGGCTCTAGCTTAAATGCTTCTGCCAGTTCCTTGTCCACATTGGGTATCATTTTTACTGCTAAAACCGTAGCACGAATCGCATCATTTTTCATTTCATATCCCTCCCTTATAGTTTTAGATCTAATCCGCTGGCTTTCTTCTCCAGCATAATTTTTATAATATCCGCTATATGTGCTCCTGCTTCTACGGCCGGGGTACCTCCGCTATGTATATTGGATACCACTGTCCTTCTTGCTTCAGGCATTCCCACGGTGGCTTTGTAAGCTATATAAGCAGACATACTCTCAGCAGTTACCAGTCCAGGTCTTTCTCCAAGGAGCACACAAGTTATCTCTGCGCCAAGACCTTCAGAAACAGCATCCATGGCTCCTACTCTTCCATACTTTACAAAGAATGGTGTTCCAACCTTTATTCCATACCCTTTGAGCCCTTGTATGATTGTTTGCAATGTATCCTCTGCATTGGCTTCCACAGCCGTGGAGCTCAGACCATCTGAAACATAAATTTCTACTTGAGGATTTTTTACACACTTTTCTTTGAGAATTGCCATATTTTCTTCATCAAACATTCTTCCAAGATCGGGTCTGGTTAGAAATTCATCCTTGCTGCCACACATTGTTTTTACTGCAAACATATCGTTTCTTGCTACAAATTCCTCAGATACATCTGTAAAGACAGCATCCATTGCTGCTGCATGATCAGCTCTGAATCTTAAAAGTGTTTCCGTTTTGTACCTTGGTCCCGCCCTCCATACACCTAACCTTGCAGGAGTAGACTCTTTCATTCTTAATAGACCTGCAAGATCTTCTGGATTTGGAACCAGCACTTGTTTTTTTAGGTCAATGGTTGTGATATCTGGTAACCCATCCTCTTCTTCACCACAGCCTTTTACATCAGTATTGCTATCCATACTAAGGCCTTTCTCAACCTTGATTGCACCTCCAAGCTCCATAAGAACTTGCTCTACCACCTTTTTTATTTCGTTTTCAGAAATCATATTCTCACCCCTTATTTATTTTAAGAATATTGATGCATCTCCAGCTTTTGCAGTAAGCTTTCCCTTCTGGTCTAAAACGCCTCTGTTTATCAGCCATTGAAAGAATTCTTCAGCGGGTTTTAAATGAAGTAATTCTCTGAGCGTTGCATCATCATGAAAGCTGGTGTCCTGATAGCTAAGCATGATATCATCCCCTACTGGTACACCCATATAATAGTTGGCGCCTGCCATAGCAAGGAGCATGGTTGCATTCTCTTGATCATTTTGATCAATATTTGTATGATTTGTATAGCAGGGAGCCATACCCATAGGAAGCCCTGTAAGCTTCCCCATGAAGTGATCCTCTAAATTCGCTCGTATGACCTGTCTTCCATCGTATAATGTTTCAGGACCTATAAAGCCAGAAACATTGTTTACCATAAAAGGCATGTATCTTTTACCAAAGCCATAAGTTCTCGCTTCCAGAGTCATTTCATCTACCCCATGATCTGTATTGATGGACATTTCAGAGCCTTGCCCCGTTTCAAAGTACATAAGATTCGGCCCCGGCGCTGCACCTCTATGCTTTATCAATTCAAAGGCCTCATCCAGCAATTCTTTATTTACACCAAAGGCTTTATTGGCATCCTCTGTTCCTGCTATACTTTGAAAAAACATACAGGCTGGTGCTCCTTCTCTGACTGCCTGCATTTGTGTGGTGATATGAGACAGCACACAATTTTGGGTAGGGATATTCCATTTGCCCATGATATCGTATATGGAATTTAATAGCCTTTTTGTATTTTCAACGGTATCTTCCACAGGATTTATACCTATTACCGCATCTCCACAGCCATAGCTTAGACCTTCTAGGATGGATGCAGTAATTCCATCCACATCATCTGCTGGATGATTTGGTTGAAGTCTGAAGGAAAGTGTTCCTGCCTTGCCGATTTCATAATTGCATTTTCCTATGATCCTGATCTTGCTGGCACCATACACAAGATCCATATTGGACATGAGCTTGGCAACTCCAGCCACCATTTCAGAAGTCAAGGCTTTACTTACTCTTTTTATCATTTCCCCTGTTGTATTGTGATCTAGTATGTACTCTCTGAAATATCCTAGGGTCCAGCCCTTTATTTCCTTGTAGATGCTTTCATTTACCATATCATCTATGACTCTTGTAACCTCATCTTCTTCATAGGGTATCACCGGATTTTGTCTTAAATCCTCAAGGGTCAACTGACTAAGCACTGCTTTTGCTGCAATCCGCTCCGATACGGTTTTTGCTCCGATGCCTAAGAAAATATCCCCTGACTTTTCTTCATTTGCCTTGGCTAATACCTCTTTCACATCCTGAAATGGATAGGCAATACCAAACAGTGTTGTTTTTAATTTCATGCCAGACCCTCCTTATTTCAAGAATATGGATGCATCTCCGGCCTTGGCAGTTAGTCTTCCCTTTTCCATGATCCCTCGTTTTTCACACCATGCTTCAAATTCTTTTATTGGTTTTAAATTTAGAAGCTGCCTTAATGTTGGTGTCTCGTGGAATCCTGTACATTGATAGTTCAGCATAATGTCATCTCCGTGAGGGATTCCCATAAAATAATTGCATCCTGCTGTGGAAAGAAGCACCGCTAAGTTTTCTATGTCATTTTGATCTGCTTTCATATGATTTGTGTAGCATGCATCCACTCCCATTGATATTCCTGTGAGCTTGCCCATAAAGTGATCTTCCAGCCCTGCTCTGATGACCTGCTTGCTGTCATATAAATATTCAGGTCCTATAAATCCAACAACGGTATTGACTAAAAAGGGTTGATAGCGTTTTGCAAAGCCATAGCATCTCGCTTCCATGGTTACTTGGTCTGCTCCATGATGGGCATTGGATGAAAGCTCAGAACCCTGGCCTGTTTCAAAATACATCACATTAGGTCCTGTTGCCGTACCATGCTTTAACGCAAGTGCTCTTGCCTCATCAAGCATAGCAGCTGATATGCCGAAGGCTTCATTTCCTTTTTGGGAGCCTGCGATGCTTTGGAAAAACAAATCCGTAGGGGCTCCTTTTCTGATGGCTTCCATCTGCGTAGTCACATGGGCAAGTACGCATATTTGAGTAGGAATTTCCCACTTTCTTTTCAGCTCATCAAACTTATGAAGTATTTTTGATACATTATCTACGGTATCTTCAACAGGGTTTAACCCGATTACTGCATCTCCTACCCCATAGCTCAAGCCTTCCATAAGAGAAGCCACAACTCCATCTATGGAATCCGTCGGATGATTTGGTTGAAGTCTTGCAGCCAGAGTACCTGGAAGCCCTATGGTGGTGTTGCAGTGGGCGCTTATTCTGATTTTGCTTCCACCATAGATCAAATCTAGGTTGGACATCAATTTTGTTACACCGGCAACCATTTCACTGGTCAAGCCTTTGCTTATTCTTTTTATGTCTTCTCCTGTTGTTTTATCATCCAATATCCATTCTCTTAGCTCTGATACGGTCCAGTTTTTTATTTCGCTATATATGCTTTCATTTACTGCATCCTGTATAATCCTTGTGACTTCATCTTCTTCATAGGGTACTACAGGATTATTTCTAAGATCAGAAAGTAGCAGATTGCTTAAAACTTCTTTTGCAGCAACTCTTTCTTCCATACAGGATGCAACGATTTGTGCAAGCCTATCGCCTGTTTTTTCTTCATTTGCCTTAGCCAAAACTTCCTTGACACTTTTAAACTCATATACATGACCGAATAATTTTGTTTTCAACCTCACTAAATTTCACCTCTCCATTCAGAAATTCAAGAATTAAAAATTAAAGTCTTAATCACCACAGGAACTACCCTTCCATTGGCAAGTGGCTTTCCGATATCTATGTAATCTCCATTCTCTACACCTATGGTGTCTATGCAAATAACATCCTTCTTATAGCTCAAATGATTATATAAAGTCTGCCCCAAGGCTTTTGCCATATCATTTTCCACTACGACCAACAATGGATATGCTGTTTTCAGGAAATCCTCCATGCCTTTTACTAATTCTTGTGATATGCTATTTACTTCTTTAAAACTAGGATTCTTCACCCCCTTTATGGCTACAGCGATTTGTTGTTCATTTCCTTCCTGATGGAACCACTTGATTTTCTCTCTTAAATCTTCACTAAGCCTTGTATGCTCTTGTAATTCTATGTCCTCAGAGATTTTGATAATTGGTATATTCTTAAGTGGAAACAAATCCTTGGTGTAATGTATGGTGCTTCCGCTGATGTCCACAGTATGTGAGCCAGCTCCAACAACAGTGGCTCTTATGGTTTCTTGGGGCTTTTTTATTTGAAAGCTTTTCATCATTGATGATTTTCTGATTGCTTCCCCAAGGATAATTCCAATATCTCCAAATCGAAATATATTTTCATCAGATTCGCTGTATATATAATCAGCGACTCCCCCAGAGAAGGTTACATAGTCAATCTTGTAATTGCGTTTCAGATCCTGCCCAGTCAGCATATATTTCAAGGCTTCCGTGGACTTCCGTATGCCTAAAACCTCTTCTAAAACTTCTGCCATTTTATTTGTTATGGCCCTAAGCTGCTGTATCTCCATAGCCTTAGCTTCTACTGCATCTATATTGATATCGCTAGCCAGCTTTCTAAGCTTAGGGGATATGTAGTTTATCCTTTGAGTATTCTCCTGAAGCTTTATCAATCTTCCTCCGATATCCAGACAGCAGGTATCTATTACTTCTCCATTCTGAAATAGAGCAATATTGGTAGTTCCGCCACCTATATCCAGATTTGCAACCACTTTGCTTTCATTTTTTGATAGGATGCTCGCTCCTGCCCCCTTTCCTGCGATGATGGCTTCAAGATCAGGTCCTGCTGTGGCAACAACAAAATCTCCTGCAAGACCGCTCAATTTTTTCAATACGATGCTGGCATTTTCTTTTCTTGCCGTTTCCCCTGTTATGATCACTGCACCTGTTGATAAATCAGAAGGCTTTATTCCAGCCTTTTTATATTCCATTTCCACGATTTCTCTTACCTTTTCCCCATCTATTTCTGTTTGTGATAGAAGGGGGGTAAAGTATATATCACTTCGATAGATGACTTCCTTATCTACAATTTTGATTCTGGGAACGGAAGCAAAAGATGCTGTATTTTCTATTGTGATTTTGCTGAAAACCAGTTGAGTCGTTGAAGTGCCAATATCTATTCCCACACTTATCATGTTTTCTATCAATCCGTCACCTCCTTAAAAAAAGCAGCCGAAAGAAGTTAATCTTTCGGCTGCTTCGCCTTTACAGAAACACTGCATTGTGTTTCTATTATTCATTTTTAAAATCAAATACTATTTTTGTTCCCATGATAGTAGATTCCATATTGAAATTGCCATTTAACTTATCTCTTATTATGCTTTTTACTATGCTAAGTCCCAAGCTGCCTAGTCTCACCGTCTTGCTCATATCAAAACCTACTCCATTATCTATAATGGAAATACTAGAATACATGATTCCCTTTTGAATCTTTATACTGATTTTCCCTTTGCTTCTCCCAACAAAAGCGTACTGCAATGAATTTTGCAATAGCTCATTGACTACCAATGCTATGGATGTAGCTTTGTCAGAGTCCACTTTGAAGCTATCTCCCTCTACGTCTATTAAAATCTCCTTGTTAGGCGGCAAGCCGTATTGTATATTATTATCTTTTATTTTTGATAATATTGTTTTTAAGTCTACATCATCTACTCCGTTTTGAGCCAGTATTTCATGGGTTACGGCTATACTAAGTATTCTGCCTATGCTTTCATCAAACATCTTTCTCACGGCTTCATCCTCTATGCGCCTGGATTGGAGCCTGATTAAGCTGGCTATGGTTTGCAAATTATTTTTTACTCGATGATGTATTTCCCTTATGGCAAAAGACTTTAAAATAAGTTCCTTTTCCTTTTCTTTTACTTCTGTAATATCTTTTATAAGCATGTTGAGCCCAACCAGCTTTTCTTTTTTCCTTGCAATGGCATATTTAACCTGAAGAGAAAGCTTTCCTACATTTACTTCTGATATGTTAAAGGGCTGCTTTTTTATCACTTCCTCAAGCATACTTCCATCCAGTACAAGATTATTAAAATGCATGCCAATAATATTGTCTTTATAGCCAAGCTTTATATAAAGCCCATCTGCCACTGGATTTGCATAGGTGGCTATCCCATTGCCGTCAAACATGACGATTGCATCATTGAGATGGTTTGCTATAACATTTTCATTATCTCTGTCCCGAAATGTTAAAAGAGTCTCTGTCAGTTGTTCTGCCGTCTCTGCCAATATTTCCATGTGTTTATCTTGATTTACATCTCGGGTGATATCCTGTTCCATAATCAAAACGCCAATAATTTTGCCCAAATCATTTTTTATTGGAACCACATTTTGCCTTACCGCCATATTTTCCTGCGTGATTGCTTTCAGATCTCTTGTAACCATGCCTATTTCAAGAGTCCTCAGTGCAGCAGGTTCATTTTCTCTTAAAGCAAACTCTCCAACAACGGTATACTTATACATAGAAGGGTACATGGAAGGTTTTGCTTCAGCCACTACGATAGCGACATTTGGATCTCTTGTTATGCAGTCAATAAATACATCTGCTTTTACTAAGTCTGCAATAATAGGAAGTATATCTGCAATCTTATCTAATTTTGATATATCCTCTCCAGATAAATCTGTATGTATATTACATAATTCTTTTAACATAATCTTCACCTTACAGAGCTATAGCAATTGAGTTTCATTTAGTATCACCGTATCAGCAATTTTAATCATTGCACACCTTTTATCCATGCTAAGCTTGCGGATTTTATTATAGGCTTCTTCTTCTGTTATTTCATACCTTTTCATTAAAATCCCTTTGGCTCTTTCTATCACTTTCCTGGATTCTAAATCTCCTCTCACCTTTTCCACATGATTTTTCATTCTTTTTATTTCTCGTCCTCTAGATAACGCTACCTCAATAGCTGGAAGAAGATGCTTCTCGTCAAAGGGTTTTACTAAAAAGCACATCACTCCTGCTTCTTTTGCCTGCTCAACAAACTCATTGCCGCTATATGCTGTAAGAAGAACAACAGAATCCGAAAGCTCTTCATTTATTATTATCTTTGTGGCCTTTAATCCATCAAGCAAAGGCATCTTAACATCCATCAAAACTAAATCAGGCTTATGCTTTCTGCAAATTTCTACAGCATCAAAGCCATCAGAGGCTTCCCCTACAACTTTGTAGCCAGCCCCTTTCAATATCTCACACAAATCCATTCTAGTAATAGGTTCATCGTCGGCTATTACTACTGTTTTTAACATTTATTTTCCCCCTTTAAAAGGTTTAAACTGAATGTATAAGCTTTATTTATTTATATGCTCGTCTATTCTATATATTCCATGATTTCCTTTATAGAATCTACTCCAAGTCCTGTAAATGCGCTGATGGAATATATGTCTTCTACTCCAGATGCTTTCAAACAATCAAAGGCTCGTACTTCATCACCCTCTTCACAATCTAGTTTTGTAATGATGCCAATCACTGGCTTTGTAAACATAGAAGCAAAATTCGGTGGAAAAATGGATTCCTCATCGGTGGACGACTGCATCAATGCAATGATATCGCAGTCAGCAGAGGTAACTACCAGTGCCTTATAATATGATTTATTTTCTATATATTCACCAGGTGTATCGATGATATTACGGTAGAATTCTATTGCTTGGGTCTTTTTATATATCATTTGAATTTCTTTTATTGCTTGTATCAAGGTTGTCTTTCCACAGCCTTCTCGTCCAATCAGCATCAGTCTTTTCATATAGCGCTTATGACTTTGTGATACTTGAAGTACTAAATCCAAGGACTTCAGTCAACAGTGCAATAATAGATTTTAGGGATGCTTCTACACTTGATACATCTCCAGTTATGACCAATGATCCGCTGAATCTATCCACAAAGCCTATTTCTACATCTGCTGCTTTTGTGGCTGAATCCGCTGCTATGATGGCTGCCTCACTTGGTGTGATAGTCAATATGCCGATGGAGCTTTTACCTTCACTAGAAAGTCCAAGCTTTTTATATATTGATTTTTGAGGATTTGCTATGATATGTGCTAAGGTGATCTGCTTACCTGGTACATATTCTTGTATGACTCTCTGTTTCTCTTCACTCATACAAACGCCTCCGACTAAAATATTAAAAAACAAAGCTCCCCAAAAGAAATAACTTTCTCTTAAGAAGCTGCATCGCTCTAATCGCACGCCCTTGTGCAATCCCCATATTTATTCTTATATTCATCAACCTGTTAAGAAATGACTATAAGATTTTTCAATCTTCTGAATTTACTTAAATTTTAAGCTAATTTAGTATTGTTGTCAAGTATTTCATCCTATATTTAGACAGATTTTGTTTTATATCAGCTTGCTTAGGTGGTTCTTGTACTTCATATCTTCATATAATATATGGTCGGAAATCCATACAAAGACGAAATCAATCATTTCAGTCAACATTTCATTTTGCATATTCCCAGAGGGAACGTCTTCAAAGGCTGCAAGCTTCTGGATAATAAACTCGTGCTCTGTTTTATGTGTATGATAGTGTATATAATTATTTTCTTTCATAAACTGCTCTTCTAGTAAAAAATGATTCTCCGTGTATTGCTTAAGCTCCTTAATGATGATGGATATCTCTTGAGAATGTTCATTATTATCATTATCAAATAGTAATTTTGAAATTCTTTTCCCAATATCAAACATCTCTTTATGCTGTGCATCTATCTTTTCTATGTCCATATTATATTCCGCTTTCCATTCTAAGGCACTTGTGCTGGCCATGGTTTCTTTTCCTGTAAGCATCTTTAACACTTCTTTCTTTGGAACAGGCTTGCCGAATAAATAACCCTGTATTTTGTGACAATTATTTTTTGCCAAATAATCTCTTTGCTCTTGTGTCTCTACCCCTTCTGCCAGCACAGTCAATTCCATTTTTCGTCCTATGAGAATAATCATATCTGCAATAGATTCTTTTGGTTTATCAGCACCTATGCTGTCTATAAAGCACTTATCAATCTTTAATGTATCTATTGGAAGATAATGAAGATTGCCTAGGGAAGAATACCCTTGTCCAAAATCATCCAAAGCAATTTTTATGCCTTTTCTGCGAAGCTGCTCCAGCTTATGGTTAATATCTCCATAAGATTGCATAAATATGGACTCTGTAATCTCTAATTCTAAGTATTGTGGTTCCAGCTGGATAAAGTTCAGGAGATTCATGATTGTTTGGACAAATCCATCCTGCAATATCTGTATGATAGAAATATTGACTCCCATGGTGAGGTGCCCATATCCCATGCTATGTAATTTTTTGAGAAAGAAACAGGCATTTCGCAGTACCCATTCCCCAATAGGGATAATCAATTGACTATCCTCTGCAACCTTTATAAATCTGAGAGGTGAAACAAATCCTAATTCTGGACTATTCCAGCGCAGCAATGCCTCAAAGCCGCATATTTCTCCTGTTTCCACTTCTATCTGAGGCTGATAATAGAGTTCTAGTTCACTTCTGTCAATGGCTGTACGCAGATGTTTTTCCAGGTTCATCCTTTCTATGACAATCTCTTGCATATGCTCATTATAAATTACATGCCCATTCCTTCCGGATTCTTTTGCCTTATACATTGCAATATCAGCACACTTAAAAAGCTCATCCGGACTTATCCCATGGTCAGGATATATAGCAATTCCGATGCTGGCACTTGCATGCAATGTACTATCCATTATATAAAAAGGATTTCGGAAGCTTTGTATAATCCTCACTGCCCGTTCATGAACTTCTTCTATTGCACTGATATCACATCCTAATATGATAAACTCATCTCCACCAGGTCTATAAATAATATCTTTGTGGTCAACTATGTCTGATATCCTTTTACCAATGTCAATAATCAGCTGATCTCCAAAAGAATGTCCCATAGTATCATTGATCATTTTAAAATTATCTATATCGATCAACAAAAGTGCTTCCATCTTCACCGGCTCTCTAGTCAAATCCACTGATAACTTTTCGTAAAGAGCTATCCTGTTAGGCAATCCTGTCAATGGATCACGATATGCGATTTGCTGCAGTCTTTCATTCTGTTGATTTAGCTCCTCCTGTGCTGCCAGCAGTTCTTCATTGATAGCTTCTACATCCTGATAGCTCTGTTTCAGCTTATTCTCGTATTCAACCTTTTCTGTAATATCAGTGAGGGAGCCTGCAAAGCGCATAAATCTTCCATGAATATCCTGTAAGGCCTTTCCTCTTGAATAAACCCATATGTAGTTACCATTGGCTTTTTTAATGCGATATTCACAATTATAAAAGGATGTTTTTCCTTGGAAGTGGCATTCCCATGCCTGCTGAGCTGTTTTTCTATCGTCAGGATGCACCAATTTCATCAAGCCTTCACTCATATCACTGCCCTCTTTTTCATACCCTAGCAAATCATACAAACGCTGAGGAAAGTTGAATTTATTATTTATTATATCTACATCCCAAATAATATCATTTGATCCCTCTGTGGCCAAGCGAAATCGCTCTTCGCTAATTGTTAATTTTTCCTGACTACAGCTAATTTCATCCAGTTGATAACGAAGTTCTTCCTCAGAAGCTATAAGCTCCTCGTATAAAGCTAAAAGTTCTTCGTTTTTCCCCTTTAAGTCTTGTTCCTTATTTTTTAGATCAGTAATATCACTAAAAATGGTAATAAAATATCCTTTCTCTGGACAATAGGCGTTTACAGCAACCCACTTTTTGAATACCGCAGTATAGCTTTCAAAAGAAATTGCCTTTCCATTGAGTGCTACATCGCCGTAAATAGATATCCAATCTGTAGAATCATTTTTGCCTACTGGAATCGCTTCGGTATATCTTTTTCCCACAATATCTGCTTTTTTCATGCCAGTAAAATCTTCAAAAGCAGGGTTTATGGCTATAAATTCATAATCACATGGATTTCCTTTCTCATCAAGAAGGATTCGGTGAAGGGCGAAGGCATTTAACATACGGTCAATTATAGATTCGTAAAATTCTTGTGAAAAGCCCACTTTGAGGACACCTCCATCATCTTATTATGCTTCAAGGGCTATTCACCCCTTCCCCATATTGCTCCCTAGATACGGCCTTTGTTCTAATAAATAAAAATCATTTTCTTTTATATGTATCAATCAAAGATTCATCGCAGCAATACAATGAATTTTCTATAAAATCTGACA
>JAUQXG010000383.1 GCA_030834765.1 Lutispora sp. | reverse complement strand
TGTGAAGGTTATGATTATGATGAAGTATGTATTGATGACATTTCTCAAGTAGATTTTGAATTTAGTTCGGTTGATGACATAACTGAGGATACAGTTAATATCACACTTTCATGTACGGCATGTATAACTGCAACATGCTCTTATTTGGATGAGTCTAACTCAGCATGGGATTCAGAAGAAGATGAGTATATTTTTTCTGAATGGGGTAGCATTGAGGAAAGCCATCAGCCTAATTTTGATTGTGAGGTTATTTTCTCAATCAATCGAGAAGGTGAAGAAATAAACTTTGAAATTGAGTCGATAGATTTTAATATTTCGCTAGACCAATGGACAAGAGTAAGTAGACGTTATATTGAACCTGAAGATCCTGCTGAAGTAGCAAAAGCAGAAGAAATGGAAGCTTTAGAGGAATACTATAAACATTCATAGTTACAGGAGGATAATATTGAAAAACTACATAATGAATACTGATTCACAACATTTAACAATATCTAATAGTTTAAATCAAATTTCCCATTATGGCTATAATGAGAAGTTGAGGGAATAAATTTTGGATTACAGGGAGGTAATTAATGATTTCTTTAGATTTATTAGACTATGGCAAAAATAATAGAATTGATATGAAAATCACGAAATATGTAAACGAAAACCTTGCAATAATTGTAAGGGTATTGTTAGATTATCTGAATAATGATCCGGATTTCGGGATGGAAGGTTTTCTACCAAGAGATTATTTAATGCGTAAACCGCAAGAATGTAGATGCCTTGTAGATGAACTATATGAACTCATTTTATCCCCTGTACTTAGAGAGTATATAAATCCAAAATATGAGTATCTTTTATATACTATTTTACAGTGGTGGGAAGATTGTTCTGACAATCCGGGTGAGCTTCTACCAAATCCAATAAATAAAGATCTTTTTTTGCTTATAGCGAATGATCCATATTATTTAACTGATGATGGTGAGAACTATGTTTTAAAGCAAATACAAAATTATGAATCGTACTATTATTTTTGCTTCTATGATCATGATTTTCTCCCTTCACAATTAAGCAAGATGGTTACGATATTTTTGCGCAATGAAGAATTATTTTCTATGTTTTTTCCAGACGTAAATTTATCTGATTATATAGATGTCATGCCCGTAGATTTAAGAGAACAATACTTAGGAAGATTACAAATGTATCCGAGTTTGCCAACAAAATTATCACCTATTAGTATTGAAAATGGAGTGGTTATTGAATTATATAAAGTACTTTGTAAATTCCAAAAGCGTGTAGTTGAATTCCGAAATCGTAGTGAAACTGAAATAAGTAATGATATACATGATAGTATCGCAGAAGTCTTAAAATCTAAGTATGATTTGCAGATTACTAGAGAATTTCCAATGGGGAGAGCCATTAAAACATTAGGAGAAACTGACCTTTATATTTATGGAGATGAGGACTATGCCATTGTTGAAAGTAAATACATTGAAAATTTTTTAGATCAATTTAAACAGTTGCTGGGCTACATAAATCATTATTTTCATTTTGGTATTACAATTTCAATAAACAAAAAATATAAGTTACAGGATGCAATAAACAAAATTAAGGAAAATCTAAATAACTTTGTAGACGATGATTTTAAATTAGTTTCAGTAAGTGATTTAGAACAACAGTACGTTATTATGAGCGTTCATACAATTCCTGAAGACAAAGATAAGTGCATGCCGATCTATCATTTTATTCTTCATTTAAATGATGCTGAACGTGAAAGAATTGCTAAAGAAGCGAGATCTAAGACTAAAGCTACATCTTAGAAATTGTGTTGTAAATGCTATAAAAGTTGATATTCACATTTCTATTAAGCTAACAATGAAAGATAAATTATGAGAAGTTAACTGATTAAGGAGAGCGAGGATTACGTATGACAGCTAAAGATTTATTAGAGGACTTAAAGAATAGCATTAAAGCAAACATTTATGAAAATGATAGTTTTAAACAAAAATATGGTATATCTAATGTTGAAATCAATTCTTTGCTTAAAAACAGTAAAAGTGATTATCTAAATAAAGTTTTACTTGAACCAATTCTTAAAATTTTAGATGTTAAAGAATTGAGAATTTTGGAAAAGGTATTAGTAGATATAATTCCAATGGCTAGCATAAATGCTTGTGCAAAAAGAGCGGATAACGGTGAATATTTAGTCGTAATAAATGAGAGGTTAATGGCTTTAATATATTCTTGGAATGAACT
>JAUQXG010000382.1 GCA_030834765.1 Lutispora sp. | reverse complement strand
TTCATCACAAATTATTCCGTCTAGGTTGCCGCTTTGGAAGGCTGCATCTCTATCCTTTGAACTTTTAAAGGATTGGATGTTTACATCAAGACCATGGTTTGCAAAATAACCTTTTTCATCAGCAATAATGATAGGTATCAGCTCAACAGAGCCTATGGCTCCAAAATTTAAGGTTTTCGTTTGTTTTGGTGAATCATTTGCTTCTTTATTTGTAGCAGAGCAGCCAACAATAGATATTCCTACCAGCACTGCAAGGAGTATTATTGATGTTTTTTTTATTAATTTCACTTTAGTCCCTCCATTTTTCAAATAGCATATTTTCAATAGAAAGGCTATCTAATACCTTTCCAACTACAAAATCAATCAAATCCTCCATGGTTTCAGGCATATGATAAAATCCTGGCATGGCAGGCAGAATGGTTACCCCAAGTCTTGAAAGTTTCAGCATGTTTTCCAGATGAATTGCATTGAATGGTGTCTCTCTAGGAACCATGATCAGTCGTCTGTTTTCCTTTATGGCTACATCTGCCACTCTGCAAAGCAGGTTTTTAGCCAAGCCATTGCTTATTTCTGCTAGAGTCCCCATAGAGCAAGGAAGTATCACTACAGCATCAAATTTATAGGAACCGCTGGCAACACCCGCAAATAGATTGTTTATATCCTCCAGCTTTAGATGTCCATACTGTTTCGAAAGCTCTTCCACCCATTGCTCAAGATCAATGCCTGTTTCATATTTCATAACCTTTTTGCCAGTATCTGTGCAAATGATATGGGTATATATATCTTTTTTCAAAAGCTCTTCAATCAGCCTTTTAGCATAAATACTGCCACTGGCCCCTGTTATGCCGACTACTATTTTTATCAACTCTAATTACCTCCACAATATTAAACTAAAGCATCTATTACTCCACATACTAAAAATATCACACTGACCAATTGGTTAATTCCATAGGATGCTATTTTTACATTGGATAGATTCTCAGGCGATACCAATTTATGCTCTATGATAAACAACAGGGCTATTATAGAAAGGCCGATATAGTAGATCATATTTAATTGTGGACTTAAGATTCCAACTACAATCAATAGTGCTATGGTGATTGTATGAAAAGCAGCCGCTATGTACAGTGCATTTTTTACACCAAACCTTGCCGCCATGGAATGTATTCCATTGGCAGTGTCAAACTCATAATCTTGAGATCCATAGATGATATCAAATCCTGCTACCCAAAGAGTATTAGCAGCTCCCATAAAGATTGGGAGCCATGTGATTCCTCCAGATACCGCCAGCCAAGCACCCACAGGAGCTGCTGCAGAGGTTATCCCTAACACCAGATGGCAAGCCCAAGTCACCCTTTTGGTATAGGAGTATATCACTAATAAAAATAATGCGACAGGTGAAAGCAGCAAGCATAGCGGATTAAGCATTGTCGCTGCTATGACCATGATTATAAAGCAGACTACTGAAAATATGATAACCTCTTTTTTATTCATCAGACCCTGGGGCAGCTGTCTAGTAGCTGTGCGAGGGTTCTTGGCATCTATTTCTGCATCAATGACTCTGTTTATCGCATTGGCACCAGTTCTGGCTCCCATAAATGCTACTAATATCCAAAAAATAACATAGAATGATGGCAATCCGTTGCTAACCAGAAGCATGGAAATAACTGCAAAGGATAAAGAAAAAATAGTATGTGAAAACATTACAAGAACTCCATAGTCATGAATTTTTTCTACAAATTTATTCAATACCATATTCTGCCCATCTCCTAGATACAAGCTCTTTGATCTCTTCTGTCATTTCTATATCATCGGGCCACTCTCTGTCATGACCTTCACTAGGCCATTTTTTTGTAGCATCTATTCCCATTCTATAGCCGTAATGAGGAAGGTTTGATGCATGATCTAGTGCATCCAATGGGCCTTCTGATATAACTACGTCTCTCTTGGCATCAATATTATTAAACACCTTCCAAGCCACTGTAGATAAATCCTGAGGACTAACGTTTTCATCAACTACTATAATCATTTTGGTGTACATCATTTGACCCATGCCCCAAAGTGAATTCATGATCTTCTTGGCGTGTCCTGGAAAACGCTTCTTGATAGAAACAATTACACAGTTATGAAAAACTCCTTCTAAGGGAAAGTTGAAATCTATTATTTCAGGATGCTGCATTTTTAGCAGGGGTAGGAAAATTCTCTCTGTAGCCTTGCCCATGTAACAATCCTCCATAGGCGGCTTACCAACTATAGTTGTGGGGTATACCGCATTTTTCTTATGGGTAATACAAGTTACATGGAAAACTGGATAATAGTCTGCTAAAGAGTAATAGCCTGTATGGTCACCGAAGGGACCCTCTAGCTTCAAGTCTTCATTGACATCTACATAGCCTTCTATAATAAATTCCGCATCTGCAGGAACATATAAAGCGTTAGGAATTGATTTCACAAGCTTAACAGGAGCCTTTCTAAGGTATCCTGCAAACATCATCTCATCGATCATTTTAGGAAGTGGTGCAGTAGCTGAGTATGTAATGGCAGGATCGCAGCCCAAAGCAACGGAAACAGGCATTTTGCCGCCAAGCTTCTTATATTTGTCATATATCTCTCTGCCATCCTTGTGCAAATGCCAGTGCATTCCAGTAGTGTTTTTATCATAAACCTGAAGTCTGTACATTCCCATATTTTGAATGTTTGTTTCCGGGTCCTTAGTTATAACCAAAGGAAGTGTGATAAATTTTCCTGCATCACCAGGCCAGCATTTCAAAACTGGCAGTGTATCTAAATCAGGCTCTTTCTCAATAACCTCCTGGCAAGCTCCCTTTGTAGGCAGTTTAATAGGAAATACCGTTGCCATTCTTGCTAATCTGGGTAGTGATTGTATTTTCTTCATAAGTCCAAGATAATTGGACATATCAATAAACTCTTCTATGCCTTCGCCGATATCTTCTAGCTTTTCTACACCAAGAGCCATACTCATTCTCTCATAAGTGCCCATTGCATTAATTAGCACGGGATAGGATGAGCCCTTTACTTTTTCAAATAAAAGAGCAGGACCATACTGTTTTGATACCCGATCAGCTATTTCAGTAATTTCCAGCTCTGAATCTACCTCTGTATTTATTTTTTTCAGCAAGCCTTTTTCATCAAGGTGATTGATGAAATCCTGCAAGTCTTTATAACCCATGTTATCCTCCTTGTATATGATAATCAGATAAATTTCTATCAAAATTTTAGCACACTTTTGCAGCAGTTGCAAAATAACTTATGAAAATATATGGCTGATTATTATTGTAAATATTGGTATGCTTGTAATTTAATGAAATAATAATTACTTCATGATAACTTTAATATTCTTTAATACAAAAATAAAGTCCTGCAAACTACGTCTGCAAGACTCTGTGATCAATATCAATCCATATGGTGTTCCCGGCGGGAATCGAACCCACGGCCTTTCGCTTAGGAGGCGAACGCTCTATCCTACTGAGCTACGGAAACATTTTATTAACAATAAGATTATAAATTAGTAAACCTCTTTTGTCAATGTTACTTTTCTTCACCTGTTGCTACTTCATTATCGTCATAGCTTATCCAATCGCTCCAACTTCCTATGTAAACTTTAGGCTTTAGACCTATTTCATCCATTAAAAAATAGCTGAAGGCTGCATCTATTCCTGAGCCGCAGTGGGTTACTATTTCCTGATAATCCTTTATATCCTTGTATCTTTCTTTTAATTCTTCAACTTCTTTAATCTCTCCTGTAGGCTTTAAGCTTTCCTTCCAAAAGTAATTCTTGGCTCCTGGTATATGTCCTGCCTTTTTGTCTATGGGCTCCATTTCACCTCTATACCTTTGAGGAGTTCTTGCATCAACGACCACAAAGCCCTCTTCGCCGCTTCCTTCTTTTATTGCTGATACATCGGACAATATATTTTTATTTAGACAGATACTATGTTTTGCTTTTTTTGCTGTTGGCAATTCAGTTTCTAATGTGTATCCATTTTTAATCCAATTATTTATTCCACCATCTAACAAATATAGCTTTTCATGTCCTATATATTTCAAAAGCAATAAAAATCTTGCTGCCCCTGCTATTCTAAGTTCATCATATGCAACTACTACAGTATCATCACCGATTCCTATTGACTCTACTTTATCCTTAAATGCTTCAATATCAGGAAGGGGATGCCGTCCTCCATGTCCATCGGTTTTTCTTGAAAGATCATTATTTATATCTATAAAAAACGATTTTTTGGTATGTCCATTATCATAAGCCTTTTTCCCGTATTCTGCATCAAAAAGATCTCCCCTGCAATCTACTATAACAATATTGTCATCTTCTAAGTGTTCATGAAGCCAATGAGCATTTATAAAATTTCTCATATCATCACACTCCCCCAAATATTAGTTATATATAGAATACCACTTTGACCTTAAAAAGAGTAGGCTATTCCAACTTGACATAGCCTACTCTTTTTACTTTATATTCTTCTTTCTCACCCAAAAGACTATACCCGCTAAAACAGCATAGCCTGCTAAGACTACCGCAAGGGTAATCAAACGCTCATTCATTGGGCCATCTGCAAATAAAACAGGTCCTATCCCAAAAAAAGTAAGTAATGCCGCAAGAATCGTAACGATTATATAAATCATCGTTTTCATAGCATCACTAATGTGTAACAACTGGTTCAATTTTACCGGTTTCTTTCAAATCCACTAGAGCTACGTTCATATGTTTATTCGTGTCCAGACTTATAACATCTATTTTTCCTGAACCATTTGAAGTTTTTTGAAGCCAAACAAGTTCTCCATTATAAAGTACCTCTATATTGCTTGGAGAATTCAATATCTCCTGTGCTCTTTTCATATCCATTTTAACAGCTCCTTTTTATCATAGTATTATTTGAAAGAATTGTTTATATTCTAAATATACAACAAAAAATAAAAATAAATCGTATACAAGATCCAAACCCTAACACATGGCTTTTGCTTGGTAGTCTAGGTTAAAAAAATGCCGAACTGAACTGCCCACTATGCTTATACTGCCAAGCATCAAATTTTAAGTTCACTTGTTTTGATTACATTTGCAAACATTCCATTTAGAGATGCCATAAAAGTGTTATGAACAGTCTCGGCAGGAATTGTTTTTCCATTAAAGCTAAGGTTCTTCGTGGCACAGGCATCTTCCAATAAAGTTACTTTAATGCCCAAATCCTTACATGCTCTCGTTGTTGTGTCTATGCACATATGGCTCATCATACCGCAGATAACAATGTCATTTATGTTCTTTTTCTTAAAAATATCTAAGAGATTAGTCTCAAAAAAGCTGTTTGGTGTATGTTTTATCACAAGATGTTCACCCTGAAGCGGTGTTAAACTCTTATGAATCAAAACGCCATCCGTATCCGGCAGAAAAAAAGTCGCTCCCTCATGATTATTAATATGCTGAACATGAATCACCGGAAGGTTTTTTTGTCGGAATATCATCAAAGCTTTTTCTATATTTTGCATAGCTCCTATTGGATTATATAGTTCTGATTTACCGCCTTTAAAATAGTCGTTTTGCACATCAATTATAAGCATTCCTTTCATTTCGTGTTCCTCCTTTATATTCGTTTACTGCTAAAAACCTATTATATTCAAAATCGATTATTGTTTTCTTTATGTAATAACAAAACATTCTTTTCTGAGATAAATGCTTGCAATATCTTCTGTGAAATATCTATAGAATCCTAATGTAAAATTGTTTTTTGTTTTACCATCAAAAAATAAAATAAGCCAATTGCAACTGCAATCGACTTTTTTCTACTAAATATAAATGGTGCGGGAAAAGGGACTTGAACCCCCACGTCGTTGACACTAGATCCTAAGTCTAGCGCGTCTGCCAATTCCGCCATTCCCGCATGTCTCATCAACTTTTAAGTCAACATGCTTATTTTATCAAAAAAACAGTTTTATGTCAATAAAAAATAAATGGTTTTTTACCTCAAATTTTCCGGATTTAATCCTTCCAATTCAGAAAGCACAAATTTTCCATCTTTTCTTATTAAAATATCATCAAACCATATTTCCCCGCCGCCAAACTCCGGTGTTTGTATCAACACTAAATCCCAGTGAAGTGATGATTTGTTTCCATTGTCACAATCATCATAGGAGCTGCCTGGTGTAAAATGGAGGCTTCCCATTATTTTTTCGTCATATAGCGTATCTTTCATAGGCTTCAGTATATATGGATTCACTCCTATGGCAAACTCTCCAACATATCTTGCACCTTCATCCAAATCAAATACTTTGTTTATTCTTTCTGTATCATTTGCAGTGGCCTTCACGATTTTCCCATTTTCAAATTCAAGCTTTATATTTTCATATGTAAATCCTTTAAACTCTGAGGGAGTATTGTATGATATCACTCCATTTACTGAATTTTTTACTGGAGCTGTAAAAACTTCTCCATCAGGTATATTAAATTCTCCACAGCATTTGATGGCTGGCAGTCCTTTTATTGAAAAATGAAGATCTGTTCCAGGTGCTATTATCCTTACTCTATCAGTTTTTCCCATTAATTCTACCAATGGATTCATCGCTTTTGACATTTTATCATAATCCAGGGTGCATACATCAAAGTAGAAATCTTCAAACTGATCCATGCTCATATTCGCCTTTTGTGCTATGGAATAAGTGGGATATAGGAGATAACACCACTTTTTCTTAAGTATTGCATTCATTCTTGGATGACTAAAATGCTTATCCACTAAATTATGCTTATCTATAGGCAAATTTGCCATTTCTGCATAGTTATTATCACCTTGTATCAATATTCTTGCATCAACCTTATGAATCATATGTAAATCATTATCCGCCATATCAGCAAGAAGCTCCTGGTCAGCACCAGCAAAAATACTTTTCCACATTCTCACATTTCTATAGTAGAAATATGGCTTTGCTCCTACTGCATATGCTTCTTTTATCAGCTCTTCTGCCAGTTCAAACCCATTATCTTCAACCTCTATTAAAACTTTTTCACCTTTTTGCAGCTTGGTTGAATGATGAATCAAATTTTTTGCTAATTTTTCAAAACGCAGGTCTTTCAAATGTACTCCTCCTCGTTATTAAAATATAGATATTTATAATATACTATAAGTTTGATGGTGATGCAATTTGATATTTTACTAATATATGTCTGGTCTCATCTTTTGCTCCCATCATTTCCTATAAAATCAACTAAATATATTTGTATTTCCCCTAGATATTCTTGCCTCAATTTATATCATTTAAAATCTTAAAATGAAGCATAAAATATGAAAGACACGCCTATACTCTTTACGAGGTGATAGACATGTCTTTTAAGATTACCTATAAAATACATATATTATGTTTTATCTTTTCTTATTTAATTGCAATTTTGCTAACGAAGCAAATTGATTTTATGATTGAGGGATGGTTTTTTCAGGGACTTTATTCTTATCCTACAAAATTCTTGTGGATGAACTTTATCATATACTTAGGGGTTCTTATGATCCCTATATCAATTATTCATGAGCTTTTGCACGGAGCTGTCTACAAAGCATATGGATATAGTGTATCTTATGGTTTTAAATACTTATACGCATATACAAAAGAAACTTCAGGAAAAGCTATCCCTAAAATTCAATTTATTACTGTCCTTCTAACTCCATGCATCGCTATTTCAATCATCTCTCTTCTCATAGGTACTCATCTGGCAATTACAGTGTTTGTGCTAAATCTATTAGGCTCAACAGGAGATTTATTCATGACTTTATTTATTGTTAGATATAAAAACACAATAAAAATCATTGATAAAGACTATGGATTCGATATTATCTAGCAGCTACATAT
>JAUQXG010000381.1 GCA_030834765.1 Lutispora sp. | reverse complement strand
TAAAAATATAGTATATATCAAAATTAAATTTGTGGATTATCACAAATAGCTTGAGAAATAATATTTCGGAGGTATACAAGTCTGAAAGAACTTACTAGAAATATAAAGGAGGTGACGGGTCCATGCTAGATATTTCATCGTATTTTGTGCAACCTGAAGCATGGACATATTTATGAATGGCATAGTTAAATGGTTTAATGGAGAAAAAGGGTATGGATTTATTACAGGCGACGATGGAACAGATGTTTTCGCACATTTTTCTCAAATTAATTCAGAAGGTTATAAATCCCTTCAAGAAGGTCAGAAAGTATCTTATGATGTAACGAATGGACCAAAAGGACCTCAGGCAGAAAACATCATGCTTATCTAATAAATGATGCTTTACCCCTTAAATAGAAAACCTATTTAAGGGGTTTTATTATGAGCAACTAAATGATAAAATCGTAACATATAAGGTTTGAGATAGATAAGGAGGAGTAAAAATGGTAAAGGTAGTAGCAAAAAGCTTTGGAAAAGAGGATAAGCTGGAAGAAATTTTGGTACTGATAAAGGAACTTGTAGCAAAGACAGTAATAGAGGAAGGCTGCATAAAATATGAAATATATCAGGATAAAAAGGACCCTAGAATCATGATCATGATTGAAGAATGGGAAAGCGAAGAGGCTTTAAATAAACACATGGCTTCAGAACATTTCAAAAGGATCGTTCCTCAAATGAATGCACTTAGAGAGAAGGCTTCAGAAATGAATATCTGTGAAAGAGTTTTTTAAAAACAAAAAACATTTTAAGAAAGCAAAAGGCCTTGTATCAATTCCCTTGATTCAAGGTCTTTACGTGTTTAATTTTTTTGCAGCAGGCTATTTCTTTTAATTGATATCAGTCCATCCTTTAAGTCCTTGTGAAATTTCATCAATGCTTATGTTGGGATTGGTGTATCTTCCTTTCTTTTCTGTTTCTTTTCCATATTGAATTGCTTTCGTTGGGCAATAATGGACACATGCCAAACATTGGGTACAGCGCGACCCCCATTGTGGACTTTCGTGTACTTTAATGTTATTGCAATTACAAACCTTTTCACAAGTACCGCAGCCATTACAATTATCATTTACATGAAATTTTGTAGTATTGATCGCATTTTTGTTAAACATAGGATTGATAATATCAGTTAAAAGCCATGGGAAAACACCTTTTTCTATCCTGAATTCTCCTGCTTTCCTCTGTTCCACAGTATGATTGATATATTTCAAAGTTTCATCTGCTGCCGTAAGCTTCTCTTGCTCCACTTCCTTTGAGTCCACATCACCCATCATAATATAGTTATTTGGCATTTTGACAGAAAATCCACTGTCCAAATTTATGCCTTTTTTCTTCAAATAGCCTTTCATCACTTTCATGGTATTTCCGATGCTTCCCCCACAAGTTGCAACAGAGAAAACATAGTTTTCCCCATAATTGCTAAGCTTGAGTTTCTCAATAAATTCAAGAACGATTTTAGGCGGTCCCCATGCGTAAATAGGATATATAAATCCAAGGATTTCATCCTCTCTCAGATTGTATTCATTGAGTTCATTACCTGTGTTTTCAGCGGCAGATATTGAAACCAGCTCTTCACCAATATAATGAGCAATATTTTTAGCAGCGTATAGAGAGTTCCCTGTTCCTGAAAAGTAAAATATCATCTTATCACCCTTTCTAATTTTCTAATGAATATTTGCATTTCCTGTGCTACTTTTTCCCAGCATTGTTCAGGGCCTTTTCAATTCCTTTCAGATAAGCTTTGGAGGTAATCGTCGCTCCACTGATTACATCTACCTGCAGTGATTGTGATTCAATTACCCGATTAAATAATTTATCGGTAAACTCAGGCGATTGGTTCTCTTTATGCATAATCAGCTGAATAGCAGCCACCTTGCCTGCGGATACAGTAACTTGAACTTTATTAGCTCTCCATTTGTTCATTCCGCCTTCATATTCTCCAACATAAATACCATCATTGAGATTTTTGAAATCTACGGCAGCGATAGGGAGATTTTTGCCTTCATTCCGCTCTCCGGCAGTGAACATCAAGCTTCCGCCCGCCGTTGCTGCAGCAACAATCACCAGTACAATAACCGCTATTAGCATTTTTCTTTTCCCCTTTCTTTTCATTCTTATCCTCTCCATTCATCTATGATATTGGCTCTTATCTCATCCTCTGCTTGAAAGAAGTTTTTCAACCCTGGGGTAACATGAACCAGCAAGTCCATATCTATAAAGATAGCCTCAGCTCCTGGGAAGCTTCTCAAGAACTCAAGACCTTTCTTCATCCCAGCTACAAACAATATAGTAGACAATGCATCTGCAGCCATACCGCTGTCTGCAACGACAGTCACACTTATCAGCCCTGATTCCGATGGATATCCAGTGGCGGGGTCAAGGATATGATGATATCTTTTGCCCTTGCTATCAACGAAATATCGCTGATAATCTCCTGATGTAACCACTGCTTTGTCAGTCACAGAAACAGCACCCATTAAACGGCCTTCCTGCCGAGGGTGACGAATACCTACACGCCACGGGGAACCATCAGGTTTTGTTCCCAACGCTGCTACATTTCCGCCGATATTTGTAAAAGCTGATGAGATGTCGAATTTTCTAAATATCTCTAAAAACTTATCACTGGCAAATCCCTTGCCAATCCCCCCTAAATCAATAGACTGTCCTGATTTTTGAAGCCCTGCTGCCTTTTCATGGGACTCCAATATCAAATCAGTATAGTTTACTAAAGGAAGCACCTCTTCTATTTTTCCCTCACCTGGAATGTCCAGCGCATTCTTATAATCCCACAGGTTTACCAAAGGACCGATGGTAACATCGAATAATCCTCGACAGCATCTTGAAAATTCAGCAGCATGCCATAGCACTTCATATGTATCAGTGCTGAGTCTCTCGCATTTTATGCCTGCCGACCTGTTGAGTTTGCTTATCTCACTTTCGGGCATAAAGTGGCTCAAAAGACCTTCCATCCGCAGAACTTCATGGCGGGCAGCTCTGAGTGCCGCTTTGGAATGCTTGCCAAATACGCTGTGAATGATCTCTGTACCCATCCCAAATTCTATGGACTGAATCGTCACGGCTTTACCCATTATCAGTCAGGCCTTTCATTACAAACTCCGTCATATAGTCCAAAAGCTGTGGAAAATACTGAAGCCCAATTTCCTCCTTGTGGGTATCCATATTGATCAATGCTGCAAAAATGGCCATTATAAGCTCACAATCCATATCGCCTCTTATTTTCTGTTCAGCTTGCCATTTTTTAATCAACTCTAAAGAGCTGCCATATACAAAATCAACAGCTTGATTTCCGTTTTCTTCACGATATTGTTTTTCAATTTTACTAAATACATCGGAGTTATACCATTCTCTCAATATGGGATTTGATTTCATGCCGCTGATATTCATAGACAGAAAGCCTTTGATCATCTTGAATGGGTCATCATTTAGATCAACAGATGCCATGATACTCTTTTTAAGCTTTACGTTTTCTTCTAAAAAAATCTCCATGAAAAGCTTCTCTTTGGAGGGGTAATATTTATAAAAAGTGCCCACACCTATCCCTGCCATTTTTGTAATGTCTGACACATTGGTATCTTTAAATCCTTTAGCCCAGAATAATTCTTTTCCGCAATTGAAGATATCGGCTTTTTTATCGTCCATTACACGAACCTCCTGTTATCGTAGTGTTGTTGCAATATACCTCTTCACCATATGGTTTCCCAAAATCAAAAGGCCGCCAAGCATTTTCCATATAATGATGTGATGTTTTTTTGATTTCCTCTTTACATTTTATATTCCAAATAACGCTATGATATGAATGAATATAAAAATATTCATTCATATCATAGCGCAGATATAGTTTTCTGTCAATCTTAAATATCAACTATTTCACATGTCGCCCTTTGACAGGTTTTTATATGTTTTCAATTTGCCAGTCTATAGGTTCTTTGCCTATTGAGATAAGAAATTTGTTCGCTTTAGAAAAAGGTTTGCTTCCAAAGAAACCACCATGTGCAGATAGTGGACTTGGATGAACAGATTGTATAATGGAATGCCTTGAATTATTTATTATATTCAATTTAGATTGGGCATTTTTCCCCCATAATATGAAAACGATTGGATCTTCTCTATGATTTAGCAAGCTGATTATTTTATCAGTAAAGTGCTCC
>JAUQXG010000380.1 GCA_030834765.1 Lutispora sp. | reverse complement strand
ATATGATAAAATTTATCCCCTATATGGCTTTTCAAGGCATAAAGGTTATGGAACAAAATATCATATAGAGGCCATTAGGAATATGGGGGTACTTCCAGTACATAGGAGAAGTTTTATAAAGAATATATGAGTGGTGATTTTATGAGAATTGACTCGGTAAACAATCCTGTCTTAGGAATAAAGACACAAGGACAAGATAGAAAAATTGAAGAAGGAGATATAATAAGAGGCAAAATCATTGATATTTCTAAGGAGAATATGATTATCAAGACATCAATTGGACAAACAATTACTGCCTCTTTTAATAATAATTTAGATCTTTATTTGGGACAGACTGTAGAGCTTTTTATAAACAATATATTTGGAGATCAAGTGTTTGCAGAATTAAGAGACGGTAATAATGCAAAGCCACTAAATTTGAATGAGAAAATAGTAAAGATTCTTAATGAAATGGATATTCCTGTAAAGCAAGATATAACAAATCTTGCAAAAATACTTTTTAAATATGATATGCCTATTAATAAGGAGGTCATAGAAAAAATCATTGGGCTACAAAGCTCTATAAAGGATTTAACCGGGAATATTACACCTGAAAAAATAATAAGTTTATTATTCCTTGCAGATAAAGCAAATGACACCCCTGCTGATATGCTAAATAAAATGATATTATTAAACCAAAATAATATTAAAGAAGCATATATGAATAAACCTATGTATTTGAACTCTCTAAATAATGATGCAAGTGCAACAGATAAAATTTTAAGCGTATTAAAAGATCTGAGCATACCCCTGAATGGCAATATGAATAATTTAGTAAGTAAGGCGGCCTCAATTTTTGAAGGATTAGGCACTGGGGATATAAAAAAAATATTATTTTTAATATCTAATGATATGGATGTTACACCAAAGAACCTGCTTGCATTAGCCAATAATATTAAAAATGATGTTAAAATAGGAGATATGCTTAATCAGTTATTAGAGAAGGTAGAGGCTATTGAAACAAATAGTGAAGAATTTTCGCAAATTAAAAATGACATTAAGAAACTTTTCATAATACCAGAAAAACTACAAGATAGCTCTTATATTGAAGATAAGATAAAAGATATTGTTATGTTAAGTAAAAGAATAGAAGAGGGTTTGCATAGAAATAGTTTTCATGATATTGAATTCAATAAATTACTAAATGGCATAAAAGATAAATTGGATTTTATAAAAGCTGTGAATGAAAACAACAATTATTTTCATATGCCCTTATTGTTGAATCATCAAAGAAGCACCCTGGATATCTATATAATAAATGATAAGCAAAATCAAAAGCAAAAAAAATCGAACAATGATAATGCAACGGTACTAATATCACTGGATTTGAATCATATTGGGCACATAGAAAGCATCATAACAATCCAAAGAAAAAATGTAAGCTTGGTATTTAGGACGGATGATAATAACATTAAAGATTTAATAAACAGTAAATTAATATCATTGAATCATTTATTAAAAGAAAAAGGATATGTTTTAATCGCATCGACAGTCACCAACATTGATGAAAAGTTTAGTCTTAATACAATCTCAGATATTCAAAGACAGGAAAAGCTAAAAGATTTTCATTTAGATTTGAGGGTTTGATATGAAAGAAAAAATGAGGAAAGCTGCTGCGATTTCATATGACAATGAAGACTATGCTCCCAGAGTTATGGCTATTGGCAGAGGTGATATAGCAGATAAAATAATTGAAGCTGCAAAAGAAAATGATATACCTATATTTGAGAATAAGCAACTTGTTGATAATCTGCTAAATTTTGAAATAGGGGAGCATATTTCACCAGAATTATATGAAGTGATTGCACAAATATTAGTATTTATATCTGATATTGATAGGTTGAAAGGTGAAACGGATGTCAAATAATAAAATATTAGGTAATGCTGGGGAAGATATGGCTTATGAGTATTTGTCTTCAATAGGATATAAAATATTGGATAGGAATTTTCGATGCAAATTGGGAGAAATTGATTTGATTGGGTTTGACGGAGATATCTTGTGTTTTATCGAAGTCAAAACACGGAGGGGCAATATGTATGGCAATCCATCTGAGGCAGTAACCCCCTATAAACAACATAGAATTGTTAAAAGCGCATTAACGTATATTTCAAAAAACAGATTGAACAATTTTATGTGTAGATTTGATGTAATGGAAATTATATCAGATGGAAGGCAAGAAGATACTCAAATAAACTTAATTAAAGATGCTTTTCAATATAGCGGTAAATATGGATATTAGATTTGGAGGAGCTGTATGCTATATAAGAACTCACTTGGTATTTCACATGAAATAATAAAGAAAATAGTCAAAGAAGGTGATATTGTTGTTGATGCAACAGCTGGAAATGGAAACGATACACTTTTTCTGGCATGTTTAGTAGGAAATGCGGGTGTTGTATATTCGTTTGATATCCAAGAAGTTGCAATTTTGAATACTAAAAAGAGGTTAGAAGAAGCTAAAGTCTATGATAGAGTAAAACTAATTCATGATGGTCATGAAAATGTTGATAAATATATCAATAAAAATGTAAAAGCTGTGATGTTTAATCTAGGTTATTTGCCTAAAGGAGATCATGGAAAGGCTACTAAGGGTAAAACTACAATAAAATCAATAGAGAAGTGCTTAGAGCTTTTACAAGTTGATGGAGTAATTACTATTGTAATTTATTATGGTGGGGATAGTGGATTTGAAGAGAAAGATGAGATATTTTCCTATATAAAAAACATTGACAGCAAAAAATACGCTGTGCTTGTACATGAATTTGTAAATCAAATGAACTGTCCCCCCATAGCTGTTTGCATAGAGAAAATATGTTGAAGCTTTATTAAACAGTACTATTTAATAAAGCAAGAATATCATTATATTTATGTATAATTTTATCATCTCTAACTAATTTTCCAGAATGATAGAAGGTAATATGGCTATCACCACCATTTAGAAGGTTATTTTTCTCTAGCGTTGCCTTTAGATTTTTTATTGTACCTAAATTACCGTCTATAATTGCTATTTGAGAAGGCAGAACTTTCCTAAATATATTTTTATAGATTGGAAAGTGTGTGCAGCCTAAAACAACGGTGCTGTATAAATTCAAATCCAATGATGACAATTCTTTTATAAGATATTTAGTAATCACTTCTTCATCAAAAACATAGCTTTCAGCAAACTGCACAAGTCCCCCTAATGGTAGAAAATCCACAATATTATCATTATCTACTTTGCTTATTAGCTTCTTAAATTTCTCTTCTTTTAATGTAAGATCTGTGGCAAAAACTAATACTCTTTTATTGATATTTGAGTTTTTCTCAACAGCAGGCTTAACTGCTGGCTCCATCCCGATTATAGGGAAGTCAAATTTATGACGAAGATCATCTACTGCTATGCTTGTTGCAGTATTGCATGCGATGACAAGAGCTTTCATATCTTTTTTAGACAAAAATTCCACAGCTTCAAAAACATAGTCTCTTACTTCTTCCTTGGGTTTTGTTCCATAGGGTACATGCAGAACATCTGCATAATAGATGTAATCCTCATTAGGAATTATTTCTAAGGCCTCATTTAATACGGTTAAACCACCAATTCCAGAATCAAAAAAACCTATTTTCATAGCATATCTCCTAACAATCACAAAATTCAAAGATTAGATACCTTTTATTATAACAACTATATTATTCTATGACAATTAGAATACTGATATTTACTATATTTATACATTGTTTAACTTTTTTGAAAGTTGCTACTTGATTTAAATATAATATGACAATAAAGCTTTTTTATGGTAAATATATTTCAAGTGTTGTATATTGGATATATAAATTTTGATAAAGTGAGGTAATATTTGTGATTTACAGTACTAAATCCTGTGCGATATATGGAATTGAAGGTAATATTATTGAAGTTGAAATAGATTTATCAAATGGTCTTCCGGGTTTTGATATCGTTGGATTGCCTGATACTGCGGTTCGAGAATCTAGAGAAAGGGTAAGGGCAGCTATAAAAAATTCAGGATTTGATTTTCCTCAAAAAAGAATAACTATAAATTTGGCTCCAGCGGATATAAAAAAAGAAGGTTCTGTTTTTGACTTAGCTATTGCTGCTGG
>JAUQXG010000038.1 GCA_030834765.1 Lutispora sp. | reverse complement strand
TCAAAATGATGGGTTTTTTATGGATACCTACAACTTATATGAGCAGAGTGCAGTTTAGAAATGGCACTGTGGGAATAGTCGGAAGCACAGTAGCGCAAGAAGATTTAAAAAAGGATTTTACAAAGCTTTATATTGATATAGGGGTGAAGTCTAAAGATGAGGCTCTCCAGTATGTTAAAGTCGGTGATGTAGCATGCTATATGGGTGAATATCAAGAGCTCAAAAATAACAATATTATCGCAAAGGCATTAGATGATAGAGTTGGCTGCTATATGATGGTCGAAGCATTAAAACAAATCAATACACCATATAATGATTTATACTTTGTATTTACTGTACAAGAGGAAGTGGGCTGCAGAGGCTCTATGGTAGCAGCTGAACGAATAAAGCCAGATATCGGGATTGCAATTGATATAACACCTGCTCATGATTATCCTTGTGATTTAGAAGGAAGCAATACCTTAGGCAAGGGTACAGCCATTAAAATATCAGATACCTCTGTAATTTGTGATGAATGCCTTGTGGAACAAATGATAAGCTGCTGCGAAGAAAACGATATCATGTATCAGCTTGATGTCATCTATGTTGGAGGGACTGATGCCAGCAGCATAAATAAATCAAACTATGGAGTAAGAGCAGCAGGGATTTCAGTTGCAACAAGAAACCCCCATGGACCAAATGCAATGATCAATATGAAGGATGTTGAAGCATCTATAGAGCTCTTAACAAAATATGTAGATATGCAATTTGAGTTTAACTCCCTATAAAGTAGAAACAATTCTAAGGATGTAATTTATAAGGAGAATAAGCAAATTATTTATGCACCCAATACTTAATAAAAACAGGAGTGGTATCACCCCTGTTTTTATTAAGTATCAAATTCTATTTCATGTGATTTGCTATAAAACCTGTATCAACATCGCCGTCAATAAACTTCTTGTTTTTCAATATTTCCTGATGATATTTTATATTTGTGTCTATGCCTTCAATCACATATTCTTTTAATGCTCTTCTCATTTTTGCAATAGCGGAAGCTCTATCTTTATCCCACACAATAAGTTTTCCTATCATAGAGTCATAATACTGTGGAATTTCATAGCCTTGAAAAGCTGCACTATCCACTCTCACACCAAAACCACCAGGTACCAGGTATCTCTTAATCGTTCCAGGTGATGGTCTAAAGTCGAAGTCGGGATTCTCTGCGTTAATTCTGCATTCAATTGCATGGCCTTTTATCATTACATCTTTTTGACAAAAGGACAAAGGATTACCCATGGCTATATTGAGCTGCTCCTTGACAATATCTATGCCTGTCACAAACTCTGTAACTGGATGCTCCACTTGTATTCTTGTATTCATTTCTATAAAATAGAATTCTCCTGTACTATCTACTATAAACTCTATTGTCCCTGCATTCACATAATCAACAGCTTGTGCAGCTTTTAATGCTGCCTCTGCCATTTTTATTCTCAATTCATCTGTCATAAAAGGTGACGGGGCTTCTTCAAGCATCTTTTGATTCCTTCTTTGTATGGAGCAATCTCTTTCACCAAGGTGAACGATATTCCCATGCTCATCTCCCAATATTTGGAATTCAATATGTCTTGGGTTTTGTATAAATTTTTCAATATATACGGATCCATCTCCAAAAGCTGCTTTTGCTTCATTACTTGCTGCTTTAAAGTTTTCTTCAAATTCCAATTCATCTTTAACGATTCGCATTCCTTTACCACCGCCACCTGCGGAGGCTTTCACCAAAACGGGGAAACCCATTTTCTTTGAAATCTCAAGACCTTCCAAAAAGTTATCTACAACTCCCTCAGAACCAGGAACAACTGGCACTCCTGCCTTAATCATAGTAGACTTTGCTAGTGCCTTATCTCCCATATTTTTTATCATACTTGCAGTAGGTCCAATAAACTTTATGCCCTTTTTTGTACATATATCTGCAAACTCTGCGTTTTCAGAAAGAAATCCAAAGCCTGGATGTATGGCATCAGCATTGGTTATATCTGCTGCACTAAGTATACTTGTCATATTCAAATAACTTTTTAGTGATTGAGCTGGACCTATACAAACGGCTTCATCAGCTATAGAAACATGAAGGGCTTTCTTGTCAGCTTTAGAATAAACCGCAACTGTCTGTAGCCCCATATCTCTACAGGCCCTGATGATTCTTACTGCTATTTCACCTCTATTGGCAATTAGAACCTTTTTCATATGCACCACCTATTTTCTGATAAGCATAAGAGGCTGTCCAAACTGCACTGGTTGGTCATTTCTTACAAAAATCTCCACTACAGTACCCTCATGCTCTGACCTTAGTTCATTCATTAGCTTCATAGCTTCTATAATACAAAGACTCTGACCTTTCTTCACTTTTGAACCTATATCAACAAATTGTTCTTCTCCAGGTGAAGGTGTCAAATATATTGTCCCTACAATGGGAGATTCAACGATAACCATATTTGGGTCATCCACTATAATCTTATTATCAATAGGCTTTTGTTGATTTGTTTTTTCAGCCTCTTTATTTACTTGCTCTTTCTTTTCACATTCCTCTATATTGTCTATTGTATCTTTATCTATTTTTTTCACTGAAAATTTAACTTCTTTTGTTTCAATATTCACTTCGCTTAGTTGA
>JAUQXG010000379.1 GCA_030834765.1 Lutispora sp. | reverse complement strand
AAGTTTTGTTTTAACTCATTAAACTTCAACTCATTCATCGCCATTCCTCCTATGTTTATCTACTATAGAACACCTGAATATATACAGCACGATACAACACCTTCTACTTCTTACGGCTTACTACTAAAGCATGCAAGCTATATCCTAATAGCGATGGTTCATGGCATGTATTCAAGTGATAATTAAGCCAAAGCTGATATTCTTCATCATTTAAATCCTCGATATTATCTTTAAGCATATAGCCTATACCGTCTGTTGCAACATTTGTGAGAATTTCAACCTTATCACTTGTTAGCAAAGATACTATTTCCTGTGGAGAAGTGAAATAAAAATCATCTCTTTCATCTCCATAAAAACTTCCATTATTAATTAAATTCTTACTTGCTGTATCCCTCATAAAATCTTTATCTGTTTTAAACTTATATATAAACGATGCATACTTATTTATATAGGCTACAGCAAGAATGCCCCCCTTTTTCAGTACTCTTAAGCACTCATTTATACAAGTTTTTTTATCTTCTTCTGTTTTCAGATGATAAAGTGGTCCCATACAAAGTACTACATCAAAGCTATCATCTGCAAACCGTGATAAGTCTCTGCCATCCCCAATAGCTGCCTCAATGTTGCATGTGAACTTCATGGCTTTTAACTTATCTTCTATAATACGAAGGTTATGAGGTACATATTCCAGTGCATATACAGAGTGTCCCTTCTCTCGGAAATAAAAAGAGTATCTACCCGTCCCAGCTCCAACATCTAATATCTTTGAATTAGGACATATGAATCCATCTAGCACATGAACCGTTGTGATAAACTCTATCTTATGAGTATTATCTTTTAATAATCTCGTATCTTCAGAGTAGTTTTCATAGTAATTAAAAAGTTTCTCCATTCTTCTTCCTCCCATAAACAGTCTGACTATCTGATAGCAGTACAAGAGTCCACAATTTTATATTACATATATTCTATAAGAAATATGGATTTCCTTCCATTAATTAGCTATATCTATCCTTTTTAAAGACAAAGAAACATCCGCTATAATAACTTCTGTATATGGTATCTTATCCTATTAATTTAAGTCAACCACTTACCGATATTACTATCAAACTATGAATGTCCAAGGAGGAGAATTAAAATGAAAATTGCAAGCTCCCAATTAAACCTAAACAGTAATAGGTCCTACTTCGAAAGCCAATCTAAAACCCACAATCTAAAATTTTGGACAGGAAAAAATGAGAATCAAACGAAAAGCAAGGATTCATTGATTGAGATTTCAGAGAAATCAAGACAGCTGCTTCGAGAAAGTATCCTAAGCAAAAATACTGCAAGAGTAGATAGCGAAAATCAAATCACTTACGATTTATCAGATAGAGATAAGCTCAAAATAGAATTATTAGAAGCCTTCTTTAGAAAATTGACAGGAAAAGAAATAAAATTTATTAGACCTAAGAAAATTGAGCTTGAAAATGCCCAAGGTATTGATTTGAGCAATCAAAACAACATACAGCTTGCTGATGTCGGTTGGGGGCTGATTTATGACTATAAAGAAACTTATCATGAAGTAGAAAAAGTCAACTTTCATGCCAGCGGTATCATCAAAACCGTCGATGGAAAGGAAATAAGCATTGATTTATCTCTTTCCATGAGCAGAGAGTTTATGTCTTCAAAGGAGCTGCATATCAGAGCCGGCAATGCAGTGAATATAGACCCTCTGGTTATAAATTTTGCAGGAAGTTCTGCTGATTTAACTCAAAGAAAGTTTAGCTTCGATTTAGACAGTGATGGAAATCTTGATCAAATTTCATTTGTTGGAGCAGGAAGCGGTTTTCTATCCATTGATAAAAATGATGATGGTGTCATTAACAACGGAAGTGAATTATTCGGTCCTCAAAGCGGTGATGGATTCAAAGATTTATCTATATACGATGAAGATAATAATGGATGGATAGATGAAGCTGATTCTATTTATGAAAAGTTAAGAATATGGACCAAGGACAACGAGGGAAATGATACTCTTTTTGCTTTGGGGCAAAAAGGGATAGGTGCTATTTATCTTGGAAATGTGACTACTGATTATGCCATCAAAGATCACAACAATGATTCTCTGGGCCAAATTCGAAAAACAGGAATCTTCCTAAGAGAAAATGGAACTGTCGGGACCATTCAACATGTTGATTTAGTTGTATAGAATTCAATGAAAGGAGGGAATGATTCTTTTTCCCTTCAGTAATGAGAGGAAAAGGGGTCATCCCCTGCGCTTTTATTCTTCATACTATTTGCTAATATTTTCTTGCTTTAATCAGAAACAATGAATAGTCAATGCTTTGACCTTCTATCATTTTCTTATCATAAAAAAAGGTATTTGATTCTATATCTTTAAAACCAGCACTACTTAAAATATGTTTCAGCTCATCTTGGTTAAAGCCGTTATGCCCATCAAATTCTGGATACTCTCTGTGAAAGCTGCCATCTTCTTCATTTAAATCTACGATACACAAATAACCATCTTTATTCAGCAGTTCATAAAAGCTGCTTATTATGGCTTTGATATCATGAATATGATGCAAAACCATAGAATTATAAATAACATCAAACTTCCTATCTAATACATCTTTATCCGATATATCTATACAATAAGCAGTCATATTATCCATTTTATATTCATTGATTTTAGAGTTGAGTATGTCTATCATTCCTTTTGATGAATCAATGAGAGCGATACTTCTAAATTTATCTTGAAGGTGAAAGCTTACCAGGCCAGTTCCACAGCCAAACTCCATTGCAGAATGATTTCTACTCATATCAATTGATTTGCTTATTTCATTTGCTATTATTTTTGCTCTCTCATTTCGTTTATCGGTATCCCAATTTTTAGCATCATTATCAAAACTCATTATTTAGTTACCTCCTAAATTAGCTTTTCTTCTTTTTACTGAATGCTCCCAATAGATAATCTATCCTATATTCTATATGCAAGAACCAAAACATAAAATATGGAAGATAGCAAGTATTTTATAAGTGTAATAAGTATTCTTTATCTTCTCTATCATACCATAAATTGCTGTGAAATTGGATCATGTTCCCTCCATATGATTGCTCCATTGGTGATTAAATCTTAGACTCATCTTGAAGCAACACTTTCCCGTATGTATATGTTTTACATGAATATCCGATCTGTAATTTATAGACCATGAAATAACCTTTGCAGAAAATATACTAAAAAGAATTAATAAATCACTTGAGATGTTAGGTTAAATTGACATCTTACAGTAAAAATAGTAAACTATGAATGTAAGGTTAACATTACATTCAGGAGAGTTGAAATGAAGAATAAGGTGAAACAATTACGAGAAAGATTAGGGCTTACCCAAGAACAATTGGGAGAGTTAGTTGGAGCATCAAGGCAAGCCATAAATGCCATTGAAACAGAGAAAAATGAGCCTTCTATTTGGCTGGCATATGATATTTCAAGAGTATTTAACAAAACCATTGAAAATGTATTTCTGTTTGAAGAAAGTGAAAGAAAATCAAGGTCAGAAATAAGCAGGGGGTATGCCTATGGCAATAAGAGAGATTAGAACTTTTCATGATGCTGTTTTACGAAAAATTAGCAAACCCATAGACAAAGTAGATGATCATATCAAACAGCTGCTGGATGATATGGCAGATACTATGTATAACACGCCAAATGGCGGAGGCTTAGCTGCTTGCCAGATTGGAATATTAAGGCGTTTGGTTGTTGCTGATATGGGAGAGGGACTTCTTAAACTTGTTAATCCAGAAATAATTG
>JAUQXG010000037.1 GCA_030834765.1 Lutispora sp. | reverse complement strand
AGAGGTCTTCAACAAGCACAAAAGAACGCACAAGATGGTATTTCATTGATTCAAACAGCAGAAGGTGCAATGAATGAAATCAGTGATATGCTTGTTCGTATGAAAGAGTTGAATGTTCAAAAGGCAAACGGAACATATAATACTGGTGATAAAGATAACATCGATGAAGAATTAGATAAGCTCGGTGCAGAAATTGATAATATCAGAGATAAGACCTCGTTTAACGGAAAAACATTGCTAACAGGTGGAAGTGTTGATTTACAATTGCTTGATAGCGGTGCGGTAACCACTTTTACATTAGCTACTGTAACAGGCAGCTGGGATAATACAACTACATTGGGTGCCGTTGAAGATGCTATAAAGAATGTGAGTACAGAAAGAGCAAAACTAGGAGCTATACAAAATAGATTAGAACATACAGTAAACAACCTAGGAACAACAGTTGAAAATCTACAAGCATCAGAGTCCAGAATAAGAGACACTGATATGGCAAAAGAAATGATGGCGTTCACTAAGTTCAACATATTAAATCAAGCATCAACATCAATGCTTGCACAAGCTAATCAGAACCCACAAAGCGTATTAACATTATTAAGATAATTTAAATAAAATATATAAAACTCTGATTAATTCAGAGTTTTATATATTTTTTGTTATTAAGAATATGATGAAAGTTTCCGATAAAGTAATTGTTAGATATAATTAACTGGAGGGTTAAAAGTATGATTCAATTAAAGCTTAATGAAAACATTATTAATTATGATAGAGAAATTGATTTGGATAAAATATGCGCTGATATATTTGAATATGCAAAGGGGCATGACCTGATAATTGACTATATGGATATTGATTCAGCTATAATATATGATGATTACGAAGGATATATAAAAGATAACATAGACACAATAAATAGAATTGATGTCCATTTTCTTACAAAGGAAGAATTATTTAAAAATATATTGAGTTCGACTTCTCAATATATTTTTAGTGCATTGCCTATAATTGATAATATAGCAAATGATTTTTATTTAGGGGCCAAAGATAATGAAAGTATTGATGGCTTAAGCCAATTATTGGAAGGCTTAAGCTGGATTTTATCTACTTCGTCTAATATAAATCAATCTTACAACTTTTTTGATAGAGTCGCGTGGTCTGACTTTTATTCTTTGACTAAAAGCTTGGAAAATAATATATCAGATTTGAATGAAGCGATTATGAATATGGATAATGTTTTGATAGCTGATATTTTGAAATATGAGATATCTGAAAGATTTTCTGATATGTATGATGCACTTCAACAATTAATTCCTGGCAAATTAGATGCTAATCCTCAAAAATGTAACTAAACTATAAATCGAGAGGAATTCAGTATGAAAATCACATTTGAAAAGTCTAAAAGTGGGATTGAGACTATGTTGATAGAAAAAAACGGCAAAAAAGGCTATATTCATAGTAAATACAATCCTATCGATGAAGCTGAAAAATTGATTTCTGGTGTGAATAGACAGATAGAGAACTCTGATATGGTGATTTTTTGGGGAATGGGTTTAGGCTATCATATTGATGTATTTATAAAGTTCTATTCGGATAAGGATTATATAATAATTGAACCTCAACATAATGTTTTTAAAGCTATAGTGTCAAGAAAAGGACTGGAGAATACAGTAACTGACAGGCTAAAGGCGACTATATTTTTGGATAGTACGGATAATGTTGATGAGCTGATAGAGAGAAATATAGGTAGCAGTATTAGCCCTATGTTTATAATCTTGCCAAGTTATGAAAAAAGTTTCCAAGATCAATATAAAAAATTTTATTCTGATTATGGACATTATATGCAGGACTATTCTTTAAAGAGCCGAACAAGAAAAGCTTTTCAAAAGATATGGACGAAGAATGTGATGCAAAATTTTTCGGAAATCATTAGTACGACAGACATATTTAATTTGGAGAGATCAGCATTTAGAAATAAGCCTGCAATTATTGTATCGGCAGGACCTTCGCTTGACTATGAGATTGAAAATCTGAAAATTATTAAAAAAAATGGATTAGCTTATATATTTTCTGCTGGATCTGCCATAAGTACATTGGTAGAAAACAATGTTTTTCCTGATGCTGCATGGAGCATTGATCCTGGTGAAACAAATTTTGAAGTATTCAAAAAAGTTAAGGATAATAGCATTATTGATATACCTTTGGTATTTGCAACAACAGTGGGGTACAATACGGCACAGATGTATCAGGGATCAAAGCTTCACTTTATAACAAATAAGGATACAATTTCATCTTGCTTGATAAGATATAGCGATAATAAAGAATTAACGACTGTAGAAGATGCTAGCTCTGTTGCTGTTGTTATATTGGAAGTATTAATTAAATTAGAGTTTAATCCAATTATATTTGTAGGTCAAAATCTTGCTTTTGAAAATAATCAATACTATTCCGATGGGGTTGATTATGGAATGTTTGGTGAGGTAGGCAGCGGAATTAAATATGATTTGGACAATACTTTTAAGGTTAAAGCTGCAGAAGGCGGTTATGTTAATACCACCGCTTCACTTAATAATTTTAGATTAGATTTTGAGGAAGTAATAAATAAACATAAGAATGTAGAAATAATCAATACTACCAAAAGTGGTGCAGAAATTTTGGGTACTTATTTTATCCAATTAAAAACATTAATTGAAGAAAGGTTGAAGGGAATCACAGTTGATCCTGATTGGTATAAGAATAGTACAAGTAACATTGATATCAAATATTTACAAGATATGTACAATAATTTCAATCAAGAATATTGTGCATTGAAAGAAATGATTAAAAAGCTCAAGGATACTTATACTTTTAACAACTCTTCAGAAAATTGGTGTTTTAATGATGATTTTGAGGTCTGTAAAAAAGTTATAAATAATAATTATTTTAAAGCATTTGTTTATCCTATGAATTTTTACAACAGTGAGAACATTGTTAATGAAGTAAGACTGTCTAAAAAGAATAACAATCAACAAGAATCTATTTATAAGCTGGCAAAGTTTTTAATAGATTGTGAAAATGATATGATTACATCATATGAACTATTCAATAAAATTGGAAAAGAAATTGTACAGGTTTAATAAATTTATCATTTTGATAATGAAATAAGGTTTTTCGAAATAAGAAACATCATAGAAGGAGTTGCTAGGTGATGTATTTAGATGAAAACATTAAAATATTAAAAAGCATCTTTCAAGGAATTAATTGGGATAAGCTTTATGACTTTGCAAATGCTTGTGATGAAAATAAAATTAAAATCGTTGAAACAAGAAGTGGTTTAAAAACCATGGAAATAAAAAGAAATGGAATTAATATGTTTGTACATAGCAAATATGATCCTGAAACTGAGGCAGAAAAATTAGCAAGCTTAAATGAGATTAGTGATGATAAGCATATACTGTTCTATGGAATAGGCTTAGGGTATTTGATAAAGGCATATACTAAGAAATATCCTGAAGTTAAATATTCTATATATGAGCCTGACCCATTGATTTTATATCATTTTTTATGTCATATATCACTTAGAGTTTTTTCCATTAATAATTTGCAAAGTATTTATATCGATAACTTTTTTGAGGAAAGTGAACTAGTTAAACATGCTTTCTTTCAAAAATTTGATGAAAGTTTAGTTTTAGTAAATCTGCCAAGCATTGAAAAGTTATACAATATTGAATATAAGGAGTTCTCAAACAGGCTCTTGAATTCAATAAAGGATAGGAGAATAAATAATAGGACTAAATATTCTCTTGAAAGAATGTGGATGTTAAATAGTCTTGAAAATTATAAATATTTAATAAAAACGCCAAATATTTTACATATGGATAATAAATGCTTTAAAGATAAGCCTGCAATACTTGTTTCCGCAGGACCGTCTTTAAATGAGGAATTGGAAAATTTGAGATTTATTAAGCAAAGAGGGCTTGCTTATATTTTTTCAGTAGGATCTGCTTTATATTCTTTAATAGAAAATGGCATAAAACCTGATGCTATCTTTGCTTTAGATGCTGATGAGACAAATTATGATTTATACAAAATAGTTTTTGAAAAAAGTGATAATGATATACCCTTATGCTTTAGTCCAGCCTTGTACCATAAAGTAGTAAGCAGCTATAATTCTAAGATGTTTCATCATTTAATAACCAGAGATACTATTGCCTCTTATTATTTAAGACTAGAAAATGGGGACGAGTTCAAAACGGTTAACTCAGCTCCGTCTGTAGCAATAACTACTCTTCAGTTACTTCACAAACTGAAATTCGATCCAATAATATTGGTTGGACAAAATTTTGCATTTAAAAATGACCGATATTATTCAGATGGAATTGACTTGTATGAAGAAAGAAAATCCCTAATGAGTGATAATGACAGGAAAGAAATGTTTTTAACAGAAAGCGTTGATGGGGGTATGGTATACACAAAAGATGTGCTAGATACTATGAGGAGGCAAACAAGCTTAGCAATCAGTTATGCTAAAATGACAAATGTTATCAATGCTACTAGAGGTGGGGCTAAAATTGAAGGTACAGCATATGAAACATTAGAAAGTATAATTAATAATAAGCTAAATAAATCAGTAGTACAAAAAGATTGGTATGATTCTGATAAAATAAAATATGATAATAAATATCTTCTTGATCAAAGTCAAAAGATGAAGGAAGAATTTGATAATGCTACAGAAATATTAAAAAATCTTGAGAAAAGGAATGAAGAACTTAAAAAAGTTAACTATTCTAGAAAAGAAAAGAGTGTTAACAGGTTATTAAATGGATTTTCAAAAGAATTCAGCAAGCTTATGAGAAATAAATTTTATGAAGTATTTTTGCTGGCAATCAATACTGTTCAAACAGAAATATTGTTGAAAAAAATCCAAAATTTATCAAAAGAAATGGACATTATCAAGCGAGCGAAGAATGTTTCAGAGGAATTTGAAATATTTATAAATAACTCTAAAAATGAGATTCGTATTTTTGAACCCTATTTAAAAAAGATGTATGAATATATACTTGATTACACAGGTAATGAAGGTAGCAATGATTATAATCATTAATAGTTAATTAGGATGTGAGATAAATGATAATTGCAATCATTCAAGCAAGAATGAGTTCTACTAGGTTGCCGGGGAAGGTATTGATGAGCATTATGAATAAACCGATTTTGCAGCATGTTGTTGAGAGAGTCAGAGCGAGTATATTAATAAATAGGATTATAGTAGCAACTACAACAGAAGTTGAAGATGATAAAATTGAAGAATTCTGTTTAAATAATCAAGTAATATTTTTTAGAGGTAGTAAAGATGACGTTTTAGATAGATTTTACAAGGCAGCATATATTCAAGGATTGAAGGATGAGGATGTTGTTGTCAGAATTACGGCTGACTGCCCTCTTCATGATGCTAAAATTATTGATAAGGTTATTGATGTATATTTACATAATAATTATGACTATGTTTCAAATACGCTAGAATATACTTATCCTGACGGAACAGATGTTGAAGTTTTTTCATTTAAATCTTTGAAACAATCATGGATTAATGCAAAGCTAATATCTGAGAGAGAGCATGTAACCCCTTATATTAAAGCAAATGAGGAGTTTGCAAAATTAAATATCAAGGCAGACAAGCTATATCCGAATTATCGTCTTACTTTGGATTGTCCTGAAGACTTTGAATTAATAAGAGCCATATATCAGGGAATTGGGAAGGAAAAGTTTTCTCTTGATGAAATTATAGAGTTCATGGATAAAAATCCAAAGTTAACTGAAGTAAATAATATGTATGATATTAATGAGGGGTATAAAAAGTCACTGGCTACTGATAAATTAGTAAATACATAAAAAAGAAGAGGTAATTGTTATGGATAAAGAATTCAATCAAAAATCTGTTTTTTCAAATATAGAGGGAAATAACTGGTATTTAAGAAATAAAGAAGCATTGAATAATACTAAATTAGGATATAGAGCATTAGAAAGATATATGAATGCTGACATGAGAATTTTAGAGATCGGATGTTCTAATGGATATAATCTAAATTATTTAGAAATGAAAACAGGCTGTATGGGGTATGGAATAGATCCATCATCTAAAGCCATCGAAATTGGTAAAACACTTTATTCTGATTTAGAACTTAAAATAGGGACTGCTGATAATTTATCTTATGAAGATGAGCATTTTGATATTGTTATATTTGGGTTTTGCTTATATTTAATAGATAGAAAGCTTCTTACTAAAGTTGTTTATGAGGCAGATAGAGTATTAAAAGATAATGGTTTTTTAGCAATCATTGATTTTGACTATAATTTTTCTGCAAAAAGGGCTTATAAGCATTATGAAGGGCTTTTTAGCTATAAAATGGATTATGCAAAATTATTTTTATCAAATCCACATTATTCTTTAGTGGAAAAGATTTCGTATTCACATGATGCTAATAGCTTTGAAGCAAAA
>JAUQXG010000378.1 GCA_030834765.1 Lutispora sp. | reverse complement strand
GATTCCAAAATTACTATCAAACCCCTTATATTATTTGGGGAAATGAAGGAGCTAAAAAGACTTTAGATATAGAATTAGTGGGAAAAAGTAATGACATAAGTCCAAATATTCTCATGGCAGAACTTTTTCAGCATATTGGATGGAAAGGCAATGAATTTATGCAATATATTCAAGATATGAAGCATAAATTTGATGTCAACCATGAAGCCTATTTCAAAGAAAATGGCGAATACACGAAAGAACTATCTGAAGAAAACAAGGAGATATGGAGAAGGTTTCAGAATATAGAATACTACTATAGCCATAACAAATAAAATACCTGCTTACTTTTATCATGCGGCAATGCCGCTTTTTTCTTGTATTAGAATGTGTATAAGTGTATAATACTTTTGTAATTAAAGCTTATAGGAGTAAATATGACTAAAGATGTCTTAAAAAAACTTATTAAGGATATTACAAAATTACCTATTATGTTCATAAACACTGTTGCTTTATCTGTCTATTTAAAAGCTTCAAAATCCGATGCCCAAATTCAAGAGCTTGATATAAAAGGAAGTAAAGTTCTTATATTGTCACCTCATGAAGATGATGAAACCTTAGGCTGTGGCTGCTTAATTCAAAAGCTTGCAGAAAATGGTTGCATGGTTAAATGTATTTTTATGACTGATGGAAGAAACAGTTTAAGTTTTGAATATGACTGTGATGCTATGGCTAAATTAAGAGAGGAAGAAGCTTCCCTTGTTTCAGATTTCTTTTCCATTGAGCCTCCTGCTTTTCTTAGATGCCCAGATGGAGAATTGGCTGTAGATGAATATTATACTTCAAAGCTTCTTGATATCATAAATGACTTTAATCCTGATTATATATTTTTCCCTTACTTCTTAGATGCCTTAAGTGACCATAGTGCCACCAGCGGTCTTTTGCTTTCTACGGTAGACAAGCTGAAAAGGGATAAAAAAATAAAATTCTATGCCTACGAGATAAATAACCCAATTTCTATCTATGGAGTGAACAGCTACATAGACGGCACAAAATATATGGAAAAGAAAAAAAAGGCTTTAGATATTTACAAATCCCAAATCATGGCTTTCGATTCCATTATTCTAATAAATAGGCTAAATAGGCATCTCACGAATAACAGCTGTACATATGTTGAGCTATTTATGGAGGTAGATATAGAGATATATAAAGCTGCCTATCATAAATACAATTTTGATAATTCTATATATAAAAAGTTCAGACCAATGTATAGCATTTACTATATGCTGCCAGCTTATTTTAAAGGAATGCCCATTAAATTGGAAGTCGCCAGGTTCTTGAATATGCCTAGATTAAAATAAAAGTGAGGGCGTTATTTATTGAAAATACTACATCTCATAAATTATGCAGGAAAAGGCGGAACGGAAAAATATATTTATAGCTTGATAGAAAACATGCAAGAAAAGGATGCACAAATTTTCTTGTCATATAATATTTATGGTCCTTTAGTAGATAATGTAGCTAAACTGGGAGTGAAAACTTTTCAGATAAAAATGTCAAATCCCTTTGACCTTATGGCCGCTTGGCAACTGACAAAACTATGCAAGGATTTGAGCATTGATATGATTCATACCCACTATTTAAGAGAGAATTATATTGCATTGCTTTCAAAGTTTTTAAATCCTAAAATAAAAGTTTTATACACAAATCATATCATAAACAAGGATACTAAAAAGATAGTATTGTTTAACAGGTTCTTCACCAAGGGTCAAGACAAAATCATAGCTATATCCAATAAAGCAAAAGAAATATTGATAGAAAACGGACACGACAAAAACAAAATAGAAATCGTCTATCATGGTGTAAAATTAAATAAATGTGAATTAACAAAAAAGGACAGTACCCATACATTTACCCTTTTTTGCGGTTCAAGGTTCACAAGAGAAAAAGGCCATATTTTTCTCATTCAATCTATATATGAGCTTAAGAAAAAAACAAATATCATATTTAAATGTATTCTTGCAAATGACGGGCCAATGCTTGAAGAATGCAAGAAATTAGTAAAATCTCTGTCTCTTGAAGATACGATAACCTTTATTGGTTTTGTTGATGATATCAATTCTGTATACAGAAAAATTGATATTTATATCAATCCATCAAAAGAAGAAGCCCTTGGGCTTGCTAATTTAGAAGTATTAGCTCTTGGAATACCATTAATTGCTACGGATGTAGGAGGTGTTAGAGATATAATAAATAGTACAACAAACTGCGGTGTTTTAGTTCAATACGGAGATGTTGAACAAATGGCTCAGGCCATCATTAAAGTAATGAATGATGATGTTTTAAGAAATACTCTTTCAAACAATGCTTTAGATACAATTAAGACTACTTTTAGTCTTGAAAGCATGCTTGAAAAAACAAATATAATTTATAAAGGAATGATTTAAATGGCATTTTATAGCAAAGGTAAATTTTTTGGAAAAATCAATATCATAGATTTATTAGTAGTATTGGTTATTGTAGCAGCTATCATTGGAGTATCTGCTAAATACATGCAGTCAAAATCTATAGCTGGAGTGGATTCCACAAAGACGATTGAAATATCCTTTTATCAGGAGGATGCACCTGCTTTTGCTGCTAGCGCTGTAAAAATAGGTGATACTGTAAAGGATGCAATGCAAAATAACATAGTAGGCAAAGTCAGCGATGTTAAGATTGACAAATCTGTGTTTTTTGGAGTGAATGACCAAGGTAAATTTATGGCATCCCCAAGAGAAGGCTACAGCTCCATAACCATTACATCAGAAGTCAAAGGTATTATCAAACCAGGTGGAGGTACTACCATTAACAATTATGAATATTTCATCGGCAAGCAAATAGAATTAAGAGCTGGATCGGCTGTTTTCTGGGCAAGAGTATACGATGTCAAAATAAAGGAGTAATGCAACAACATGCTGAAAAATATTTTTTATAACAGCTTGTTGTATCGTTTACTAATAGATGATACTTTAAATGATGCAAGAAGCAATAGCAAAATCATAGGATTTTTTAAAAGTCTTTTTGATTCACTAAATGGCTTCGTTGATAATTTAGCTTTGAGTGAGATACTTAGAGCTAGTTTCATATATAAGCTTATCAATAAGATTTTCGATAAGGTTCATATATTGGCTGGATTGATAATCGTTTTAACCATAATCGTACCACATAAATATTGGAACAATATCTACAGCCTTCTTCTTACAGGGCTCTTAGTCTTTATATATTTATTCAAGAGATTAAGTACCCCACCCCTAGATTCCAAGGATAAAGCAAAGTTAGATATATTAACAACACTTTTTATATTTCAAGTTTTTATATCGGCCGCTTCATCCCTAATACCTAGCCTAAGTATAAAGTATATATTCTTTTTTCTTAATGCCTTCATCATGATGTTCATCATTTTAAAAGAAGCCAATACGAAAGAAAGGATTCAAAGCTTCATCAATCTCTTTTTAATAGGAGTTTCCTTTACTGGCATATATGGCTTATACCAAAAAATCAAAGGTGTTCCAGTAAATCCATCCTATGTTGATATGCGCATAAATGAAGGAATGTTTGGAAGAATATTCTCAACCATGGAGAATCCAAATAACTTTGGAGAACTGCTCATACTAGCTCTTCCATTTTTTATTGCCTTCATATTGAATGAAAAGAACCCAAGAAAACGTTTTTTTTACTGTGCCCTATCCATACCTGTAGTGATATCTTTAGTGTTTACAGGTACGCGTTCAGCATGGGTTTCATTTGCTATTGGAGTATTTGTCTTTATATGCCTTAAAAACATAAGGCTTTTACCTATATTTGCACTTTTAGGGATAGCAGGATTTATATCCTTACCCTTTATTTCTCCTGCTGTTTATAGAAGAATACTGACCATATTCAATCCAAATGATGCTTCAACAAGTTATAGAGGACTGATTCTTGACACAGTTTGGCCTATGATAGGCGACTATGGTCTTTTTGGTGTAGGTTTGGGTACTGATGTTTTCAAAAAAATATGCTCTACTTATTTTCAATTTACAAAAAATAATGTAGTGCATTCTCATAATCTTTATATTCAAATACTGATTGAAATGGGTATCCTAAGCCTAATCTTTTTCTTAGGTACGATATATAGAACTTTGAAGGGACTTTACTTTATTGTTGATAGAAGTATAAATACGGAGCTTAAAAACTTAGCAATTGCATCCGTTGCATCCTTATTATCCATACTAGTAATGGCTTTCATTGATTATGTTTGGTTCTATCCAAGGATATTACTAATATTTTGGGCAATAATGGGATTAGCCTTTGCAATTATTTCAGTTGGAAAAAGAGAAATTATATAATTTTATATATACAAACACCAATAAATGGTCATAATAGTATTATATATAGAGCGCCATTTATTAAATTTTCCTAAGCTAAAACCGCAGCGTTATATTTATAGTAACTATAAACTTTGACAATTATAAGCAAAATAAAGGAGTGTTCCGCATGACTTCAATAGAAAATATAAAAAATGTACATTTTATA
>JAUQXG010000036.1 GCA_030834765.1 Lutispora sp. | reverse complement strand
CCATCTGGCAAGGCTGATCTTTTAAATTGTTGAGTGATAAATCTCTTTATAAACTTATCAAGCCATTTCTTTATAGTCCCATCATCGTAATCCTTATGAAAAGCCTGTGTAGCAAGGAAAAGAAGTTTCTCAGGAGAAGCTCCTTGCTTAATAAAATAGTATAAAAAGAAGTCGTGAAGCTCATAAGGTCCAACAATATCTTCGGTTTTTTGAACGATATCTCCGGTTGTGCTTTTGGGAAGAAGCTCTGGGCTAACTGGTGTATCAAGTACATCAAGAAGTATGGCTGATGTATGATCATCCATTTCCTTTTGCGCAACATATCTGACTAAATACCTTACAAGAGTTTTGGGGATAGAACAGTTTACAGAGTACATGGACATATGATCTCCATTATAGGTACACCAGCCTAAAGCAAGCTCAGACAAATCTCCTGTTCCGATCTGTAGTGCAGCTTCTTTATTTCCAATATCCATAAGTATTTGTGTACGCTCTCTGGCTTGAACATTTTCATAGGTCACATCATGAGTATTTACATCATGTCCGATATCCTTAAAATGCTGTAAGCAAGCTGGTACAATGTCGATTTCTCTTAAATCTGTACCCAGGTTTTTACAAAGGTTGATAGCATTTTGATAAGTCCGATCTGTTGTGCCAAAACCAGGCATTGTGACGGTGATAATATTCTCTCTAGGCAATTTTAGCATATCAAAGGTTTTGACAATGACTAGCATAGCTAGTGTTGAGTCCAGTCCTCCGGAAATACCTATCACTGCTTTTTGATGCTTTGTAAAGCACATTCGTTTTGCAAGAGCCGCCGTTTGTATATCAAATATTTCCTTGCATCTTGCATCACGGACATTTTCATCTGATGGTACAAAAGGATGCTTATCAATATATCTGTCGAACTTGCTTATAGTCCTATTCTCAAATTGAAAACGAATCTCTTCCGCTTCATAGCCACAAAGTATCTTGCTGTCTTTAAAGCTGACATTCTTCATTCTCTCACTGGTCAGCTTATTAATATCTACAATTGCATTGATAACCTCATTGTCTCTTGAAAATCTACTGTTTTCATTTAGCATAGAACCATATTCACTAATCATCATATGACCGCTAAAGACTAAGTCAGTGGAGGATTCAAAGACTCCACTGGAAGTATATATGTAAGCTGCCATGCACCTTGAGCTTTGAGATTGTACCAGTTGCGCTCTATAGGCAGACTTGCTTACGATTTCGTTGGAAGCGGACAAATTACATAGTATATTTGCGCCTAGTAAGCTCAGATAGCTGCTTGGAGGGATTGTAACCCATAGGTCTTCACATATTTCAAAGCCTATCTTGATGTCTTCACAGCAAAATATCAGATTTGTTCCAAAAGGTATTTGCTTTTGAAAAGGGAGATCCACTTTCTTGCTCACTAACCCTAAGCCTTCTGCAAACCATCTTTTTTCATAAAACTCTGTATAATTAGGTATATAGCTTTTGGGAACAATGCCTAATATTTGGCCTTTAAAAACGATATAAGCGCAGTTATACAAAGTGCTATTGTATAAAAGGGGTGCACCTACAGCAATAACAATATCTTTGGCCTTAGAATATGTACATAATGCTTCCAAAGCTTCATTAGACTTTTTCCAAAGCTTTTGCTGAAAAAATAAATCGCCGCAGGTATAAGAAGTAATGCACAGCTCAGGGAAAACAATAAGCTTGCTTTCCTTGGCTGTGGCTTCTTCTATACATTTTTTTATATTGGCTATGTTAAATTCAATATTGGCAACATCTGTAATGGGAGATGCTGCTGATACTTTTAAATAGGAAATATCCACATTTCATTCCTTCCTTGCAGCTTAGTGTCAATTATGTAGTGTCATAATTGATACTTTAGCACAAAAATAAATTGAAAAAGCGATAGCTTTTTTAAGCTATTCACGCCGATGACTAAATTTCGTCAAGTTTCTCTACTGTACCATAGTCAACTCCAAAAGTTTCAACGCTTACTTTTTTCGTTTTTTGGTCTTCATTTGGCTTATCGTTTCGATCTTTTTTTACACTTACGATTCTATCTACTTCTTCCATACCCTCTGTAACTTTTCCGAAGGCTGCATATTGACCATCTAAATGCGGTGATTTTGCATGCATGATAAAGAACTGAGATCCAGCGGAATCCTTAGGCATTGCTCTAGCCATGGAAATTACGCCTCTGTCATGACTAAGAGGGTTATTAACACCATTTGATTTGAACTCCCCTTTTATGCTGTATCCTGGACCGCCTGTGCCTTGACCTAATGGGCAGCCGCCTTGAATCATAAAGTTAGGGATGACTCTGTGAAAAATCAAACCATCATAATAGTTTGCATCAATAAGATTTATGAAATTTTTCACTGTATTTGGTGCTGTTTCAGGATATAATTCAACTTTTATTAGATTACCATTTTCCATTTCAATTGTTACGATTGGATTTTGTGCCATTTTTAACTCCCTCCTGCAGCTATGCTGCGTAAAATTAAATTGATAAAAGGGATAGCTTTTTCAAGCCATCTTCCTCTAGAAAAAATTAGGTGCTTATAAACACCTTAGATATTCATATTATAACAGATTTTTCATTTTATATAAGGCATTTAAAAGAAAATAGCAAGGAAGAGATGAGAAATAGGTTAGCATATGGGTTGATTATTTTCTTGAAGATGCCTATGGAAAACTGCGGATCATGAATGAAGAAGGTGGAAATCAATGGAATGTTTTGAAAATCTATTTTCCATGGCAAAACTCCTACTATGTCTCATTAGACAATTAGATAATTAGACAGTACAATGAAAATATAGTGAGAAATAGGTGGAGGGCTAAAATGAGTAAGAAATATATCGGGCTTTTATATATGTTTTTATCAGCTTTTTGTTTTTCTTTAATGGGGATTATCAGCAAGTTGATTTTTAGATTTGGTATACCTGTCCTAGATTTGATCATTATGCAAAATATCATTCAAGTTGCAGTGCTGGGCATATATTTTGGATTTAAGAAGTTCAAAGATATAAAACTTGAATTTAAGGATATTAAGATAATTTCAGTTCAGGGACTATTAGGAAGTATACCTGTTTTGATTTTTTATTATATCACGCTGCAAAGAATCAGTGCTTCTATTTCCTGTTTGCTGCTTTTTACAAATCCAATTTTTATCACCTTATATTTTATTTTATTTGAAAAACAAAGGGCCAGCTTGCCAAAAATCATAGCAGTGCTTGCCACGTTTATCGGAAGCATACTGGTGTTGAATATTACGCCTGAAAATATCTCTACCCTTGATGTAATCGGGGTAATGACTGGCTTTATATCAAGCATATCCTATGCCTTTTATAATATTTATGCGGATAAAAAGCTTAGAAGCTACTCTCCGGGAGCCATACTTTTCTACTGCTGCGTGGTAGTAGTAATCTTCGTTTCTGCCATCAATCCTGGCTTTTATTTCAAAAACTATTTTGCGGATTTTGAGTTAGTAAAATATGTTTTTGTTTTGGCTATCGTTACAGGAATATTGCCTGTTGTATTTCTTTATTCAGGCATTAATATACTTGGAGCACAAATTGCATCGGTAGCTGCAACTGGAGAAATACCTTTCACACTTCTTATGTCAAGCTTCATACTTGGTGAAAAGTTAATATTTATTCAGATTGTCGGAAGTATTTTGATTATGGGAGCTATCGTATTATTGAATAGAGAGGGAGAGGATGATATAGGAGAAAGGATTTAGGGCTACAGCCCTAAATCCACTTAGAGCTATAACTCTAAGTCCACTTTTTTGCCGCTTTTATAATCTATATATTTTTTTTGCCCATCCTTAAAGGCTACAAGAATTGCTTTCTGAGAAGAACCTAAATATCTTTTTTCCACATGTTCTCTTAGACTATCATAGTCAGAAATGATATTTTGACCGATAAATATGCATTTTAAGATATCATTTGTAAGAGATATGATTGCATTGCACTCCACATCCAGTATAGTACCAGTGGAACCATCTACAAGAAACCCCATGAAAAATTGTCCGTAAACATGAGTGATAGGATTGTTTTGCTGTGATTTCGAGTTGCCTATAATATAAATGGTGTTTTCATTGCATTTCAAAGATATACCCCCCGCTAAAGCTATTATAAATATAAAATATCATAAAATTTATTGGAGTACAATTCATGTGTAAATATTAACAAAATTTAAATAAAGGAAGAAGGAATTTCGCAAGAAAAGTAGAATACTATTTATTAACTTGATATATAAGATTTAATCATTGCGCAGTAAGCATTTTAGCGTAGCTGCAGTATTAAATCGTATGTATGTCGCAACATTTGCCAATCGTAAATGTAATCCGGCAGAAAGATTCTATCTTTCTGCTTTTTTGTATGTTATTTTGGAAATGTAGGAGGAGCTATGATAAAAAACATTATTGATTCTTATTTAAGTACATTAGACGGCAATATATCAATTATATTGAAGGACTTAAAATCAAATCAAATTATTTATTCCAAAGATATTGAAAGAGTGATGCCTTCTGCCAGTGTAATCAAAGTTTTAATCATGATAGAGGCCTTTAGGCAGATCAAAGAAGGTAAACTTCGTTATGAAACAAAAATACGAATTAAACCTGAGGATAAGGTGGATTTCAGTCTTTTCACAAATATGCATACCGATGAGTATTGCTTAATTGATGTGATAACACTGATGATGGATATTAGTGACAATACTGCAACCAATGTGTTGATAGATTTGCTTGGATACGAAAATATAAATGCCATAGCCTCTGGGCATGGGCTTAAAAATACAGTGTTAAAAAGAAAAATGATGGACTTTAAAGCTGCACAGCAAGGCAAACAAAACATGTTGACTCCTAAAGAATTATCAATTTTAATAGAAAAAATTTACAAAAAAGAGGTTTTGGACAAAAATTTATGTGATGAAATGATCAGAATTATGAGTATCAATACAATAAAGGAAATGATGAAAAAATTTATTCCTGATGAAGTGAAACTAGCTCATAAAACTGGAGAATTGGATCATTTAAACCATGATATAGGAATATTGTATTTAGGTGATGTAGATTTGCTCCTTGGTATTTTTATTACTGATGTGGCAGATAACATCATTGGAAGACAGTATATAGAAAATATAACTAGAGTGATATATGAAAACATGAAACCAAATATAAAAGAAGAGGCGATATTGTGAGAATAACAGGAATAAAAACAGAGTATATCAGCATGCCATTAAAAAAACCCTTTAAAACAGCTCTTAGGCAGACCTCTGTAGCAGAAAATATCATTGTAATGATAGATACAGATGAAGGAATCATAGGATACGGAGGGGCCTCACCAACAGCAGTAATAACAGGAGATATATTAGAATCCATAAAAGGAGCAATAGAGTCCTATATCGGTCCAGCCATCATTGGAATGGATATTGAAGATTTTGATAGGTTGATAAAAAAGGTTCATTCCTCCATATATAAAAATACAAGTGCAAAGGCCGCTGTAGATATGGCGTTATATGATTTATTTGGAAAACATTTTAAGCTGCCTTTATATAAGCTTTTAGGCGGCAGCAAAAAAGAGATGGAGTCAGATATTACTGTAAGTGTAAATTCTCCTGAAGAAATGGCATTGGATGCAATAGATTACGTTTCACAAGGTTATACCACATTAAAGACAAAAGTAGGAGTGGATAGCAATCTTGATATTATTCGAGTAAAATCAATAAGAGAAGCAGTAGGAAATCATATAAAAATTAGATTGGATGCAAATCAAGGATGGAATGCCAAGGAAGCCGTAGGGACAATAAGGAAGATTGAAGATATGGGGTTAGATATAGAGTTAGTCGAACAGCCTGTGATTGCACACGATATAGAAGGATTAAAATATGTTACAGATCATGTGAACACACCTATTATGGCAGATGAAGCACTTTTTTCTCCAGAAGACTGTTTTACCCTCTTGAAAAACAGAGCAGCTGATTTATTAAATATAAAGCTGATGAAATGTGGAGGAATATACAATGCCTTGAAGATTAATGCTATGGCAGAAAGCTGTGGTGTGGAATGTATGATAGGCTGCATGATTGAAAGTAAAATAGGGATAACTGCAGCAGCACATTTTGGTTGTGGCAAACTAAATATTACCAGAGCTGATTTAGATGCAGTTGCATTGATAGCAAAGGACCCAATTATAGGTGGCGTTGAAGTAAAAGGCAACACACTTATACTTCCAGAAGGAAATGGACTTGGGATAGTAGGATTTTAAATAAAAGAACTTAGTTGAAGGAGGCGTAGTATATTGAAAGCTATCGTAAACAAAACCATTGGCTCACTAAAACTGAATCCATCGTTTGATAGCGAAGTAGCAGATGAAGTTTTGTATGGCATGGTTGTAGAAGTAGAAGAAAAAACGGGTGAAGACTGGTTTCTTATAAAAACTCATTATCATTATGAAGGTTATATAAATAAAGAAGATATGATATTAGATGATGTATGTGCAGACAATTGGGAAAAATCCGCTAAATATGTTATAACTCACTCCATTGCTGATGTTATGGCAAAGCCCGAATATAAGAGTTATTCAATTGTCACGCTTACAAGGGGAGCTATTGTAAGAGCTACTGGAATTTTCGAAGAAAAGTGGGAAAAAATCATATTGGCAGACGGAAAAGAAGGTTGGATACGTAAAGGTTTTGCCAATGAAGTAAATAAGTTATTGATGAAGAAAAACGAAGAACAACTAAGAAATAATATTGTAAAAACAGCTCTTGAATATATGAATATACAGTATAGATGGGGTGGCAAAAGTCCAGTAGGGATAGATTGCTCAGGGCTAGCCTCTATGGCATACATGTTAAGTGGCTATATCATACCTCGAGATGCAGATAAACAACAAGAATATTTAAAACCTGTAGATAGAAAAGATACGAAGGCTGGAGATCTTGTGTTTTTTCCTGGACATGTAGCCTTATGTATAGGCGATGATAGGTATGTCCACGCAACAGGAAGAGAAGGATATGTATTGATCAATAGCTTTAATCCGGAGCACTTGGATTATAGAGAAGACTTGGATAAAAGTTGCATCGGCGCAGGCACTTTGCTAGGAATGGAGGTATAGTGATGAAAAAGATATATGTATCCGTGGATATGGAGGGCATAAATGGCATTGTAAGTCCAGCTCAAGTAGGCACCAAGGATAATGACTTATATAGAGAAGCAAGGCTATTGATGGCTGAGGAGGTAAATGCAGTCATAGCAGGAGTAAATGAGGCAGGCGGTCTGGCCGTAATTGGGGATTCTCACGGCAGTGAGCTAAATGTGCCTATTGGTGTATTAAAAGGAGATTTTTTGCTTTGCTGTGGAGAAGATAAAGGACTTTCTATGATGGGTGGAATAGATGAAAGCTATAGTGGTGTAATTTTTTTAGGCTATCATGCAAGATTCGGAACTGCATATGCTATAATGGATCATACCTATAGTCCATCTACTTTATATCGGCTAAAGATAAACGGCAAAGAAGTAGGAGAGGCAGAAATCAATGCAGAGGTTGCAGGATATTTTGATGTTCCAATACTGATGGCAACTGGTGATGATGTGACAATGGAACAATTGAAAAAGTCTTTTCCAACAATAGAAACAGTTACAGTGAAAAAGAGCTTAGGAAGATTCGCTGCATTATGTGAGCCTGTCAATAAAACACAAGAAAAGCTGAAAGAAGCAGCAAAGAGAGTTACTCATAATATAGAAAAATATGCCTGTATTTACAAATCTGAGGCTCCTATAAAAATGGAATATACGTGGAATACTGCAGTGATGGCAGAAATGGCTACTTATGTACCAGGAGTAATAAAAGTTGAAGATAGAATCACTTTGTATGAAAGTGATGACTATATAAAAGCATTTAAGTTATTCAAAGTTTTTAGAGTTTTAGCTAATTCGGTATCAAATTCATCTTATCTTTAAAGAGACAGTATTTTGTGAAAATTTTTAATATACAAGCAGGGATATTAAACTAAACCTCGAATATATATAATACAAAATTGCATATTTAAAATAGGGATAAAACGTAAGTTTAAAAAACATATGTTTTCCAGCTACTGCTTTGTATACAATAATAAGTACGCAAAATCCAGTAGAAAGTACTGAACATATCAAATGTGATGTATTTTCTATTGGATTTTTGTATTAGGCATTTGCCTAAGAATATAAAGAATATAAAATAAGGGGGAAGTATAATGAAAAAAAAGACTTTAACATTAGGCTTGGTCGTTCTTCTAATCCTAAGCATGATGCTTTCAGCATGTGCACCTCAACAGCAAGCTCCAGTAGATCAGCCTACACCAGCACAAGAAAAGGTAGTAAAGATTAGCCTAGACAATGAGCCGCCAGATATCGATCCTCAAGTAGGTACTGATCTAATGTCAATCATGGTTGGTGGACATGTATTAGAAGGCTTAGTTAGAGTATATGATAGTAAGGTACAGCCTGGTATGGCTGAAAAGTGGGAAATATCAGAAGATGCATTAACTTATACCTTCCATTTAAGAGATGCAAAATGGAGCGATGGTGTTGCAGTAAAAGCACAAGACTTTGAGTATTCAATTCTTAGGTTGCTAGATCCAAAGACAGCAGCAGGATATGCAGAAGTAATGGGATTTTATATAAAGAATGCAGAGAAATATTTTAAAGGTGAAATCACTGACAAATCATTAGTTGGAGTAAAGGCTACTGATGAAAAAACACTAGTGATTACTCTTGAAAATCCAACAGGCTATTTCATAAGATTACTTGGATTTATGTGCTTCCTTCCTTCCAGAGAAGATATTGTAGCGAAAAATGGTGAAACATTTGCAGCTGATCCAGACAAGATGGTATATAATGGCCCTTATACATTAAAAGAATGGAAGCATGAAGAAGGCTTAACACTTGTAAAGAATCCAAATTATTGGGATAAAGACAAAGTGAAAGCAGATGTTTTAGACCTTCCAATCATTATTGAACCAAAGACCTCAATCAATATGTTTGAAACAGAAGAGCTTTTTGCATCAGCTATTCCAGAAGATATGTTGGATACTTATGTTCAAAATGGAAAGGCGAAGTTTATGCCTAATGGAGGACTTTACTGGCTTCAATTTAACCTTGGCAGCAAAACAAATAATAAGGTTTTAAATAATTTAAATTTTAGAAAAGCGATTTCCTATGCAATAGATAGAGAAGCTATCATGAAGGCAGTTATAAAAAAAGGAGATCCTGCAACTAGATATGTTCCTTCAAATATAATGGGCTTAAATGATAAGTTCAGCAAAGAGAACCCATTAGATGCTATTAGTATTAAGGCTGATCAGGCAAAAGCAAAAGAATATTTTGAAAAAGCTCTTAAAGAGTTAAATCTAACTGCTGACAAATTCCCAACAATTAAGCTTCTAGGAGCTGATACAACAGCAGCAAGACAATACTGTGAAGCAGTGCAAGATGCAATTCTTAAGAATATAGGTGTGAAGCTTGAATTAGTGAATGTTCCTTCAAAACAAAGATTGCAGCTTGTAAATCAAAGAGATTATGAAATGGTATATGCAAATTGGTTCCCAGATTATGATGATCCAATGACATACCTTGATATCTGGGTAACTGGTGGCGGATTTAACAGATCAGACTATTCAAATGCAAAGTACGATGCTGCAATAAAAGATGCAAAGGCAGCAACAGATGAAAAAGTAAGACAACAAAAGATGTTTGAAGCAGAGCAACTATTGCTAGAAGACATGCCAGTAATCCCATCTCATTGGGGTGCGTATGCATATGTTCAATCAGACAAGATTGTAAACTATGTAAGATCATTAGTTGGATCTGACCCAGACTTAACTTATGTTGATTTAAAATAATAGTAATTTTCAAAAAGGAGACTATACTGCTATCATGCAGCATAGTCTCCTTCTTTTTTTTTCCTTGTTAATAAAAAGTATAAAAAAGACGATATAATATTTGATATAATATATATGAATATACTTATCATGATAGTGATGATTGAATAGGAGTTGCAGCAATGGTGAAGAAAGAAGTAAGGTTAGAAGATAATGTGATAAAGAAAAACAAAATACCGGTTTTGATTTATGTTCCCGAATGGATACAGCTGTTTAGCAATGATAAATCGAGGGATATGGTTAAAATCATAGATAAATTGCAAGAAGAGCTTTCTAAAGAAAAGGACTTTGAAGAAGAGCTACAAAGCCTTGAAAAAAGAAAAAAGATATTATTAAACAAAATATTAGTGCTTTCCAATAAAGTAAATGAAGAAAAAGATATGTCAGCTTTAGATAAAATGGCAGAAGCACAGAATGAGGTTTTGGATATCAATGTGAGATTGCCAAGAATAATTGAGGATAAGGAAGAAATTCCTCTAAAGATCAATGAATATAATACAGAGCTGCTGAAAGTTACTGTTAAAAAAGCTTATGAAATAATTAACGCCTATAAAGGTGAATCTATTAAAGTGCAGGAAGAGGTCAATGAATTGAGGGAAAAGCTAGGAAACTTGATACAAAGAAAGGTAGAAATAGAAGATACAATAAATAGACTATATTCATTTTTGCATGGTATGATTGGTGCGGTGCATATGGAAGATTTGGATGAGAGCTTTCTGAAAGAAAAAAAGTAAGGAGCAAGTATGATAATAGGGATTGGAACAGATATTATTGAAATTAAACGAATAGAAAATGCAGTGAATAGGACTCATGAATTCTTAAATAGAATTTTTACCAGCAGTGAGATAAATTATATAAAATCCAGGAAATTTAATCCTCAAAACATTGCAGGAAATTTTGCTGCAAAAGAAGCCATAAGCAAGGCTTTAGGAACAGGTATATCAGGCATAAGATGGAAAGAGATTGAGATAATAAGAAAAGCCAATGGAGCGCCTGTAGTTGTGCTTTATAATAACGCATTGAAGTACTCTGATGATAAAGGAATTATAAAAATAAACGTCTCTATAAGCCATAGTCAAGAGTATGCAATAGCCTTTGCAATAGCAGAAGGTAAATGATAGGAGCCAGTTGTTCTATAGGTTATCAACATGCCTTGTGAAAAGTCATCATAAATATTGTGATGGCTTTTTTTGCGCGCTCTTATTTAAATTG
>JAUQXG010000377.1 GCA_030834765.1 Lutispora sp. | reverse complement strand
TAAGCTTTTTAAAAATGTCATACATAGCAATGTAACAATAGCAGCTGCACAGAGAAAACAAAAACCAATATACTACTATGATAGAGAATGTAGAGGAGCCATTGAGTATCTGGATGTTGCGAAAGAGATAGTTGATAGAGGTTGATTTTATGGAGTATACAAAGTATTTAGATCACAAAAAAAATCGTACCATATTTGTTTACAGCGGCTTAGGCGGAAACGAATATGGTACTTTTTATACCAATAATGGATCAGGATATCATCGTGTTAAGTCAAATAGTATGCCTATGGTCAAAGATAAAGATGAGGCACAAAGAAACTTGGACAGTTATGCAGCAAAGAATGGCTTCGAAAAGGAGGTTGATGCAATGTCAAAAGATAGTATCAGCAGCATAAAAAAAGGCATATTAGCTGGGTTAGAAGAAATGGAAGATATTAATGCCAAAATAGAAAGTAGAGATACAGCTACAGATGATGGTGGTGAAGATAATTCAGATAGAGCATATATAGAAATAATTAAACTGCCTGAAGCGATAAACACCAATATCCAAACCTTTGACTATGCTGCAGTAGATCAAGAAACAGCAAGCTTCTTACAAGATAAAGCTAATCGAATTACTGAAATAAGAATCAAGTCAGTCATGGCTATAGGTAAAGAATTTAAAGAAGCACAGGATAGACTTGCAAGTCATGATAAAACTAAAGGGATATTTCAAGCATGGGTTAGATCTTTAGGGCTTGATCCGAAAACTGCATATAACTATATTCATGGTTTTATGTATGTTATGGAAAATTTCCATAACATCGAAGATGCCGAAAAAATACAACCTTCACTTTTATTTGCTATTTCAAAACCATCTGCACCCCAAGAATTACAAGAGCAAGTCATATCTGGAGATATTACAACACATAAACAATATAAAGAGCTTGAAGAAAAATTGAAGGCAGCTGAAAAGGATGCACTGTCAAAACAACAACTATATGAAACAATTTCAAAAAGCTATGACAATCTGGAAAAGAAAAATACCGAGCATTATGAAAGAACTGAAATACTTAGAAAAGAATTAGAACTAACCAAAGAACAATTGACTGAAGCTCAATCAGCAGGAGACAATGAAGAAGCAGAACGGCTAAGATTATTGCTTCAAGAGACAGAGGATGAGCTAGAGGATTCAAAAAAGAAGATAGAAGAGCTAGAGATTCAGGTAAATGATAGCTCTGAAATAGCCACAGCCATCGTGGAGGTAGAGAAAATTCCTGATGAAGTGCTTCAAGAGTTAGAAAATCTTCGTGCAGCAGGGACAAGTATGAATGCTGCTAATCAAAAAAATATAAATAACACAGAAGTTAATGTAGAGGTTAAAATAGCCCTAAATACTATCAATGTTAATATAATGACTTTAGCTATGATGCTTTCTAAGTATATAGATGCAGATGAAGATACAATTTCAAAAGACTGCATCCATGCAATCTTGGAAATAAAAAAGAATTTGATAATGCTAAAAAATGCTTCTATTGAAAATCTAAATATTAATTTATTTGACTTCATAAAAGATTAGCACGTCTAGTCTTTTTTTATTTCTCCACAGATAGCAAGTTGTACAGGACGTGATGAATATATATTTAAAAGAAGGAAAACCCAAAAAAGGAGGGCCTTAGTATGAGTAAAGAATGTATTAAAGTAAGTAGAGTTTTTACTAAAAAGTTTGTATTAGAGGACATATTGAAAGAAATTATATTGAGCAAACTTATAACTTCCCTAGGAAGCAAATGAAATGAGAGCTGCTATATATATAAGGGTATCTTCTCTACATGAAACACAAGATACTTCTCTTGAAAATCAAGAGTTCTTTCTCAAGAGAGAGGTAGAAAATAGAGGTTGGAATTTACTTGAACCATACATAGATAGAGAAACAGGTACCGATTTTAAGCGAAGTGAAATGAGCAGATTATTAAGAGATGCAAAAAGCAAGAAATTTGATGTTCTTCTAACAAAGGCCATAGCTCGTTTCGGAAGAAATCAAAAAGAGCTGCTAGAGGCAATCGAAATACTAGATGATAATAATATAAGATTTATAGAATTTGAAAAGAACATTGATACGGCAAAGGATCGAACTCTTTTAGGCTTGTATGCATGGCTGGCAGAGAATGATAGCCGACAAAAAAGTGAAAGCATAAAGCTGACT
>JAUQXG010000035.1 GCA_030834765.1 Lutispora sp. | reverse complement strand
AAGTTATGCTTCATATAATCAAAGCATGGTGACGAGCCTTATGCACAAAAAAAACAGGAGGTAAAAGTTATGGATACTTTAACAAATAATTTATTTTATTTGAAGGAGCTGGAGGGCAAGCGTGCCCTTGTCACAGGCGGTACAAAGGGAGGTATCGGCGAAGCCATCGTGAAGCGCCTCACACAGGCGGGCGCGATTGTTGTTACCACGGCTCGAAAGACCCCTAATGAGCTTAAAATATCAGATTTATTTATTGAGGCAGATATCAGCACATCAGAAGGAACTACAAAGATTACCCAGACGGTGCTTGAACGTTTTGGTGGTATTGATATTCTAGTCAACAATGTGGGAGGCTCCTCTACCCCAACCGGTGGGGTTCTCAAACAAAGCGATGCTGACTGGCAGCAGACCTTCGAAACCAATTTGTTTGCATCTGTAAGGTTGGATAGGGGCTTACTGCCTGCAATGCTCAAGCAGGGCTATGGTGTTATTGTCCATGTTACATCCATTCAAAGTCGGCTTCCGGGAGAAAATACCATGGCATATTCTGCAGCCAAGGCGGCACTCACAAATTACAGCAAAGGCCTGGCAACGGAGCTGGCTTCCAAAGGAATACGCGTAAACACCGTTGCACCCGGCTTTACTGAAACAAAGTCTGCGGAAGAGCTCCTCAAACGGATGGCGCAAGAAAAGGGAACAAGCTACGAAGAAGCACGGCAGGCATTGATGGATTCCCTTGGAGGGATTCCAATCGGACGTACAGCCAGACCGGATGAAGTGGCGGAGCTTGTCGCTTTTCTTGTATCCGACCGCGCTTCCTATATTATCGGAGCTGAACATACCATCGATGGAGGAATCATTCGCACAATCTAAAAGTCTTTAAAAAGGAGAAATAAATATGTCTATTAAATTGATCAAGCCCATTGAAACCTATTTTCAAGCAGCAAATGCCCATGACAGCACCTTGCTTTCAGATTGCTTTGCAGAGGATGCCGTTGTTCAGGATGAAGGGCATGAATATCAGGGACTTGCGGAAATCAAGGAATGGAACGAGACGATGAGTAAAAAATATGATCTGACATTAGAAGTCATCTCTGTTGCTCGAAAAAAAGGACAAATTATTGTTACTGCTCAGGCCTCGGGTAGCTTTGAGGGGAGTCCGACGATTATGGAGTTCTATTTTACAGTTGAGAATGAAAAGATCACCTTTCTGTGCTGCGGATAGGAACATTCTCATAATGATAAGGGAGAATGGTTGTTAGATTCTCCCAATCACTTTATTGTCAGCATCGACATACACAGCTGTAAAATTGCCAGGAGGTGATAAAGAATGATAATAAACAATCTGCTCATAAAATTAAAGGAGCGAAACAAGGAGAATGTTGAAAAAGCAACAGATGCGCTATTGAGTATAAAAGGGAAAATAGATGTTCTCAGTGACTTACAAGTTGAAGCGGATATACGTCATGGAGAATCATCCTATGATATCCTGCTAATCACTCATTTTTCTTCAATGGAAGATCTGGAGGCTTATCTGATCCATCCCGTCCATGTAGAGGTATCAAAGTATATTGCAAGTGTATTGGAGTCAGCTGCGGCTGTATGCTATGAGGTATAAAAAATATTTGCAGGAATGGTAGGGTTCAAAAAAGTCAGGCAATCTCTTAACAGATTATGTTGATTGATTGTATTAGGAATACCATGGAACTATCCCGTGGTATTCCTAATATAAAAAGATATCATGTGGTCAAATTTATAGCCTGGAATGGCAAAGTCTATACAACTCTTGTAGCTGCCTAAGAGGATATACATACGGAACGACGAGCTATTTTTATCACAAGTATTTTAATTATAGGCAATTTATAATTTAGTGTTTCTTATATTAAAATGGCTGACAAATCAAAGATTTTGGAGTATAATATTACCAGATGTTGCAGTGATATAATCCATTGCTGTAATACTCTTTGGCACTATAAAAACTTGACTTTATTCAATGAATACAAAAGCATACTGAAAAGGAGATGTTAATATGCCTAATTTTGCAAACCCATTTACAGCCAATGTAAATCGTAAAATGTCCAAGGAAGAGTTAATCCAGGCAATACGCTTGGATATTGCGGGTGAACTAGAGGCAATCTATCTTTATGATGCTCATGTACAGGCTACAGATGATGAATTTGCCAAAAAAGTAATCGGTGATATCAGAGATGAGGAAAAAGCGCATGTAGGCGAGCTTATGACACTGCTTCGCTATCTGGATCCTAAAGAAGCTGAATTCTTTGCCGGCGGTGAGTCGGAAGTAAAAGAGATGATGGAGGATTTAGGAATCAAGGAGACACCTTTTCCTAATGCTACGATTGGCAGCCTAATTAAATAAAGGAGGAATGGTTATGAATTTTTTAGCAAGAGATACAGTAACCTTCCCGGAAGGCTTCTGGGACACCTTGGATAAAACCATTATAAATACTTTGAAGAATAATCTTGTGGGACGTCAGTTTTTACCCTTATATGGACCGTTGGGAGCAGGGACGTTGAACATTCAGGTTGATGAAATCTCTGCTGGGGAAGAAGAAAGCGAAGGCTTAGTAAAGACAAACGGCAGGCATTTTGTAGAGCTGCCTCAGATATACGAAGATTTTACACTTAGCTGGAGAGATCTTGAAAACAGTGAAAAGACCGGATATCCACTTGACCTCACAAAAGCAATACGAGCAGCTCAAGCTATGGCAGGAAAAGAAGACAATCTGATTTTTTTTGGAAGCGAATTTCTGAAAAGTAAAGGTCTTATGAATACTCCCGGAACAAAATCCTTAAAGAGAAGTGACTGGTCCCAGGGGGAGAATGCGTTTTCAGATATTGTGGAGGGATTTTCTCTGCTTCGCAGTAAAGGGATAATAGGGCGTTATAGCCTTTTAGTAAGTCCCGATATATTTGCTAAACTACATAGAATACAGCCTACCCTTGGTATTTTAGAAGCAGACCGTATATCAAAGATGCTGGAAGGACGTTTATTCCAGACACCAGTCTTAGGCAAAGATAATGCAGTTCTGGTATGTGCGGAACCTCAGTATATGGATTTGACAGTTGGAAAAGACATTGAAACTGGCTATCTGGAGACAAAAGATTTCAACCATGTATTCCGAATTCTTGAAACAGCAGCTCTTCGCATTAAATGCAAGGATGCTATTATAATTTACGAATAGCTCTATGTTCTGTTAAAAACACTAAGACTTTCACAACTGAAAAGAAGAAAATATAAAACCCTTGCAGACAGGTTCTTATTTGACTGCAAGGGTTTTTGATGCGTATCTGAACCTATAATTATATATGTAACCTTATTTTGTGTCCATTTTGGGAAGGTAGATAAGCTAGTTTCTATTCTTATTTAATCCTATCTTCAATGATAATGAATTGATAAATAGTATTACATGGATTATTATAAATATATGCTTGTTTTTATAGCAAAATGGGTACAGGAATCAAAAGGAATTACGAGTAAAAACGCTTCTATGAGATGAAGCGAAACTTTGAATACAGTCTAAAAAGGAGCTTAATCAATGGATTCAAGGAAGAGGAATATAGTAATAGCTTTAATGGTAGCAATGTTTTTAGGAGCAGTTGAGGGAACTGTAGTAACTACTGCGATTCCGACTATAGTAAAGGATTTACAGGGGTTTGAAATGATTAGCTTGGTTTTTTCAGTTTATTTATTAACTTCTGCAATTTCCACTCCTATATATGGAAAGCTATCGGATTTATATGGAAGAAAAAATGTACTTTCAATCGGAATAATTATATTTTTAGTTGGAAGCTTTTTATGCGGATTATCACAGACTATGTATATGTTGATCGGGTTCCGCGCAATTCAAGGGTTGGGTGCAGGTGCAATATTTACAGTTACCTATACGATTGTGGGAGATGTATTTACCATGGAGGAGAGACCCGGAGTTCAAGGAAGTCTGGGCACGGTATGGGGGATTGCAAGCCTTGCGGGACCATTGGTGGGAGGGCTCTTAATAGATGTGCTGTCTTGGCATTGGATATTTTTTATAAATATTCCTTTTGGAATATTATCAATTATACTTATTCAAAGAAATCTAAAAGAGTCCTTTGAAAAAACAAAACACACAATTGATTTTGCAGGAATCATTACTTTATCAATGGCAATGATCATATTTTTGAATATCTTTATATCAAGTGAAAACATAAGCTCTAATCATAATATGTTTATTGTAATATCAGTGGTTATAACCATTATATTGCTATTGGCATTCTATAAAATAGAGAAAAAAGCAAAAGAGCCTACTATTCCTTTTGATATATTTACAAAGACAAGCACAATCGTAAATTTAATAAGTTTTCTAGCATCAGCTATATTGATAGGTGCAGATGTTTATATGCCATTATATATACAAAATGTACTAGGCTTTAATGCCACAATATCAGGATTAGCTTTGGCTCCGATGTCAGTTTCCTGGCTGTTGGCATCAGTAATTTTAGGAAAATGCATCGTGA
>JAUQXG010000376.1 GCA_030834765.1 Lutispora sp. | reverse complement strand
GCGGAAGGGGCATATTTCCATATTGGTTGTAAAGCCTCTAATGAAACTGAAGTCTGCAACTTACATACTGATGGATTCCATTTAGACGAAAAATGCATAGAAAATGGAATAAAGATACAGACAGCTGTGTTGATTAAAATGATAGAATGAATGAGAGGAAAAGGTAAATGAGCAGCAGAATAAGGAGAATAAAGATTAATGGCACGCCTAATAGAATGGGCTTAATATTCCTTGTGCTTAAGGCAATCGCCGATTATGGAATTAACATAGTTACCATGGAATCAGACCCGTATATCTGCTGCAAAATAGAATGGGATGATTCCTTATCTGAAGAAGATTTTGTTCATTTTATGCAGCAAAGAGTACCAGAAATAGAAAGCATATCATACATTGACCTAATGGAATATGAGCGCATTGAGGTGGAACTTTCCACCCTCTTAAATAATATAGACGATGCCATAATTCAGACTGATGCAAAGGGTAATATTGTTAGCTACAATAATAAGGGCAAGACTTTACTTGAAGGTAAAAATGGACGAATTTCCACCTTACAAGAGCTATTAAATGAAAACTGCCCACAGCTGGAAAAATGTATAAACGAAAGTAATATCGAGTTTGTAGACGAACGAAACAACAAGCAAAAGAGACTTTTTGCCCATCTAAATCCTATTAAAAATGAGCAAAATATTGTTACAAGCCATCTAATAATAGTGAAAGAACTAGAAAACATAAGAAATCTTATTAATACCATAATGAGACCGTCTATGGTGACTTTTGATAGTATTCAAGGTGAGAGCCTTGCTATACGACAAACTATTGATTTGGCTAAATCTGTTTCTAAATCAGAGGCCTCAGTTATGTTAAGAGGTGAAAGTGGTACGGGAAAGGAGCTTTTTGCTAGAGCAATACATATGGAAAGTTTAAGAGCAAAAGGACCATTTGTTGCGGTAAATTGCGCATCCATACCAGAATCATTAATAGAAAGTGAATTCTTTGGATATGAGAAAGGTTCCTTTACAGGCGCCAATTCTTCAGGTAAACAAGGGTATTTTGAGCAGGCCACTGGTGGAACATTTTTCTTAGATGAAATAGGGGAACTGGCACCTCATTTACAACCCAAGCTTTTGCGTGCTTTGCAAGAAAAAAAGATAAGAAGAATTGGCGGTAAACAAGAGATAGACATTGATGTTAGAGTTCTATCTGCAACCAATAGGGATTTAGAGGAAATGATAAGAGATAAATCTTTCAGAGAAGACTTGTATTATAGATTGAATATTATTCCTATTTTTATACCACCTTTAAGAGACCGAGAAGGTGATATTGAAAGAATGACCTACTACTTAATTTCCGATATATGTAGAAACAGTAATAGACCGGAAATGCCCGTATCTCAAGAGGCCATGGATAAGCTGATTAATTTTGATTGGCCAGGAAATGTAAGAGAACTTAACAACGTTTTAGAGAGGGCAGTTTTTGTTGCAGAGGGAATAATCCAAGAAAAAGATATAATACTGGATTATCATCAACTAATGTATCCGAAAAAAAGTAACAGTCATAACAAAAACAAAAAAACTGAATTTCCTATGGACTTACCTAAAATTATTAAAGACTTAGAATATGGATATATAGAGAAGGCTATTAAAGAATTTAGGAGCTATAGAAAAGCTGCGGCCAACTTAAAGATATCACATACATCTTTAATAAATAAGGTGAACCAACACAAAAAATAGTGTAAGAAACATTTACAAAATGTAAAAAAAATTTACAGCAAGTGTAAAATAATTTTACGTACAACCTCACGGGCATTAAATATGCCCTTTGTTCGTAAGAAAGTATAAATTTTTTACTTAAAAATGTTACCTTTTAGATCAGTGATATCAAGCCTTTTAAAAAATGGAAAACATTTGATTGAAATATTCGGAAGCGGAAATTGCTGTTTAAAATGCGGCAGTAGCCGCTTTTTTATTGTCTATGATAATTAAATTCCTGCTTTAAAGCGCTAAAAATTCTGGCATACAAATTGCTTATAATACAATAATGTCGACAGTAACATAAAAGAAGAAATTATAATATGAAAGGAGAAGTTATGAAAATACTATTTATTAGGCCTATAATTACTAATCGTGCGGATTACCTTGAAGAGGATATAGTTAAAGAATTCGCATTGCCTGGTATTGAAGTGGTTGCACGTCACTTGGAATATGGGCCGGATTCAATCGAGAATGAATTCGATTTAGTATACAGTGCACCATTTGTCCTTGCGGAAGCTATAAAGGGTCAGCAAGACGGCTTTGATGGAATTATTAGTTATTGTTTTGCTAATCCAGCTGTTGAAGCATGTAGAGAAGCAGTAGCCATTCCAGTGTTAGGGTCTGGTGAGGCCGCAATGGCACTTGCATCAGCTGTAGGTAGAAAAATAGGAATTGTTACTATACTACCTAACATAATTCCTTTAATATATAAACAATGTAAGGACTATATTGCATCTGGAAAACTTGTAGCTGTCAGAAATGCCAACATACCGGTAGTGGGCATTGGGGATGGTTCAGATGAAATATTTGCAAAGCTATATAAGGAATCAAAGGCATGTATTGAAGAAAATGGCGCAGATACAATTGTCCTTGGTTGTACTGGATTTGCAGGATTTGCAAAGAGAATAAGTGATAAGCTGGAGAAGGACGGATATATTGTCCCAGTAATTGATCCGGCTGCAGCATCTTTAAAAATGATAGAGGCACTTGTAACCTGCAACGTTAAAAATAGCAGCGTTACATATATGAGTCCAATTGAAAAACAATATAATTTACCCGAAAGATAGAGAGGAGCATTAGATTTTATGAAAGGCAAAATATCAACAATAGAAGAAGCTAAAATTTTTGTGCAAGGAGCAACTTTCCTTGGAACTGGTGGCGGAGGATTCCCGGGTGAAGGATTGAGAGTATTGCAGGAGGCCCTTGATTTAAAAGGGGCCATTGAGTGGCAGGACGTAGATGATATTGGCGATGATGAAATCGCTATTTGTACTTTTTTAATGGGGTCAACTGCTCCAATGACAGAAGAAAAAGAAGCCCAAATGGTTAAAATAGGGCTTGTTAATAAAAAATATAACACTAATATGATGAACGCTATTGAAGAATGGGAAGCGTATACTGGCAAAAAAGTTGATATTGTTGTTCCATTGGAGGTGGGTGGATCTAATATGCCTGTACCAATGGCAGTAGCAACTATGATGGGCAAAAAAATAGTAGATGGTGATTATGCGGGAAGAGCTATTCCTGAAATATTCCAGATCAGTTTACAGAAAGAAAATATAAGCCTATGTCCTGCAGTAAGCTTTGATAAATTTGGAAATGTAAACATCATGAAGAGTGCAATCAGCCTAACTGTTGCAGAAAGAGTAGGCAAATATCTAAGTGAAGTAGCATTTGGTTCTACAGCGATTGCAGGTTTTCCTATTACGGGAAAAGAGCTAAAAAGATTATTAGTAAAAGGTTCAGTGAGTCAAGCTTATCATGTTGGTAAGTTAATTGAAGAGGCTAAAGGGGGCTCTGCAAAATTGGAAGACCTTTTACAGGAATTAGGCATGAAGAAAATATTCCAAGGTTCAGTTTCTAAGAAGGAGTGGCAAGATGAAGGCGGATATTATATGGGATATCATTATATGAACGGAGAAGATGAGTTTGAAGGCCAGAAATTAAAAATGTACTTTAAAAATGAAACACATATTGTGTGGATTAACGACAAGTATATAGTATCTAGCCCAGACTTAATCTGTACAATAGAGCCAGATACTCTTCAGCCACTAAGAAATGATGATATTGTGGAAGGAACAAGGATTGCCGTGTATCAGAAAGGCTGTTTTCTTATCTTAAAAGATGAAAACATTAAAAAATACATAGATCCACAGTATTTTGGTTTTGATATTGAGTACAAAGAAGTTTAAAACTCATTTATAGAAAGGAGCAAAAAGATGAAAGAAGATTTCAAGATAACTGAGGTTGAACAACCCATTGCAACGGGCAAAAAGCCTTCCTTTGGCTATTCATTGGCAGCTTGTTTAGTATTCTTAATTATTGTTTGTTTAGGTCTTATCGTATTTAAATTTGATACAATTATTACTGCATTATCAGGATTGTTAGTTGTAATAATTATGTCAACATTCTTAGGATATAAATTTGCTGATTTAGAAAAAATGATGCTATATAACATTTGGAGAACTATGCCGGCAATGCTAATATTAGTATCAGTAGGTGCTGTAGTAGGTGCATGGATTGCCGCTGGCACAATTCCAGCACTAGTATATTATGGCCTAAAATGTATTACCCCAACACTCTTCCTGCCTGTAGCTCTTTTGTTATGTAGTGTAATGTCAATGGCAGTAGGCACATCGTGGGGTACAGTAAGTACGCTTGGTATTGTATTTATGGGTATTGGTGCCAGTCTTGGAATCAATCCAGCAGTGACTGCGGGGGCAGTTATTTCAGGAGCTCTTTTTGGTGATAAAATGTCACCTATTTCAGATAGTACCAATTTAGCTCCTATAGGAGCAAGAACAGACTTATGGGCACATATCCATGCAATGACTAAAACAACAGCTCCAACATATGTAATTACACTAGCATTCTTTATAATAATGGGATTTAAAGTTAGTAATACAGCGGTAGATTTGGAGACTATAAATGCAATAGTTGCAGATTTGGCTAAGAACTTTAATCTTGGCATTTTAACAATGGTTCCGATTTTAATTACTGTCGTACTAAGTGTCAAGAAATTCCACCCATTGATTGCAATGTATAGTGGAGTAATTTCAGGAGCATTAGTAGCAATTTTTGTTCAAGGCGAAAGTGTAGCGAGAGTATTTACATATCTTAACTTTGGCTTCTCCATTGAGGGTGTTAACGAACAAATCGCACCTATACTAAACCGTGGCGGATTACAGAGCATGATGTGGACCTTCGCTCTTGCAATGATAGTAATCTCATTAGCAGGTATTTTGCAAGGTGTTGGATATCTTAATGCAATTGTAGAAGTTATCATTAGCAAGATTCATAAGCCAGCTCCAATGATTGTTGCAGCGATTGTAACGGCAATGTTTATTACAATGGTAACAGGCGACTCATACTCAGCAATTCTGTTAACAGGTACATTATTCGCATCAGCATTTGATAGAGTTAAACTAGACAGAAGTATCCTTTCAAGATGTACAGAAGAAGGAGGTACACTATTTGTTGCTATAGTTCCTTGGGCAACATCCGGAGCATACTTTACTAGTTTGCTAGGAGTTCCTACGTTGGAATATCTACCGTTCGCAATACTTTGCTGGTTGAACCCATTAATTTCAATTCTATTTGCATTCATGGGCAAAGCACTAATATTTAGAGATGATGATGGAAACAAAATTGAAAGAAAGTTCTTCCAAAAAAGAGAAGTAAGTAGAATATAAAAAAATCCAATCCAAAACCCACTGATTAAAGGCCCAGAGGGTTTTGGGCTATACTACAGAGGACAGACTTATGCGAATTTAATTGAAAAGGGAGTAATCGATTAATAACAAGGTGCCTATACCCTGACTTCAGCAGCAAAAATAAGTAAAAACAGCCTTCTAACCCAGTAAACATCGTAGGTTAAGGCTGTTCTTTTTTGTCATGAAATCATAGTGTATTTTCTTGTTTTTTAGTATCTGCTAAAATTTTTTTATCTCTCCGAGACTTCTGACTCTTTTCGAAAAGTCTATATTAAATATTGAACCTATCTCATGAATTGATCAAAAGAATGGTTCTTGCATAGGACAGTGATTTTACAAAGTTAACACTTTTGGAAAGGGATAGACTGATGAAGGCAGGAAATGAAATAGCCAATGGTGAAATCGTCAGTCATTTGGAAATTGACTGAAACTGAGCAAATCTGGTGGTATTATTTTCCCATTAGAAAACCATGACAATAAAATATAAACTCATATTTAAAAGAATGTAAATAAAGTAGTGTATGATTTTCGGCTGAAGAGTTGATTGTCATACACTACTTTTTTAAATACTCTATGTCTTTTGCTTAACATTCTAAATTTATTATTCCCGATGATTTTTCAGAAATAGTGGTATGCTTTCAACAAAAAAAGAGTTAAAGGTGTCTATCATTTTGTTTAAGTCTTCTGGTAAAATTCCTAATGCCTGCTGCATAGCAATCCCGTCCATGGCAGCTACCAATATAGAGGCAACTTCTTTTTTATATTCATTATTTTCTATTTCAAAGGCATCATCAAACAAATTAGCAGTATTGTTTATGATCTCACAATAATTGTTTTGATACTTTTCCTTTATTTCACTATTTTTAGCAATGGCATTATTCAATAAAAGTATATGCAGCTTTTGCTCATCTACCTTTGACAGTCTTTTCGTCACTTGTGAAACAATTTCGGAAAGAAGTTCCTTTCCTTTCTTCGATCGTTTCTCATCCTTTACTGCTTCTACCATCTTATGTGTAAATAGAAAGGATTGCTTCATTACATCAAACAGGATCTCATCCTTATTTTTATAATGATGGTATAGTGAGCCTGTTGTCAGTCCTGCCTTTGATGCAATTTTTCGCACAGTAGTTTCTTCAATTGAGTTTTCCTTTAAGACTTCAATCGCAGCATCAATAATCCGCTGTTTTCTTTTGTTCACTTCACTCATGGTTTTCTTTTCTCCATTTTTTCTAAAATCATAAATTTATATTAGCACAAAACTGCAAGACCTGCTATAAGAATAAACATAATTGGGGCCCGGACCTTTGATTGTCCGAACCCCTCAGAAAAAATTGCAGTTAAAATGATCCGCCTATCGTTTTAATTTCCTTATATTCTTTATGGTCAATATATAACTCACCTTTGTATGGGTTTCTCTTTGTCTTCGTTATTTTATAAATCATATAAATCATCACTGCAACATTGCTTCCAAGTGCCAAAGCCCCCCAGAAGGTGTAAATAGCTGGGTTATATGTGGAGGTTACCACAAACATTCCCTGGTCCTGGAAGGAAGGAAAGGTCTGTGCAAACATACACCAAATTGCAAGAGTTTGAGCTCTGTGCTGAAGCCATGCACCTTTACCAACGGTAAATGCGCAGAGCGTTGGTGCAAGCAATAATGCAAAACCCGCATACCATGAATGAGTAGGAATACAGTTATAAGTGTAGGTAAAGTTCCAAATGTCATAGGCAATAATCCAAAACCACAGCATATCAGGCCATAACATATCCTTGCTTCCGTCTTTCTTGGTTTGTTTACGGATAACAATTCCAAACCATCCTGTAATGGCAATAATATTAAGAATACCTGCTGCCGCATTCATATAATTCCATGGTCCGCCCATTACACCCATTACTTCTCCTTCTATTGCACCTGAATGGGCAAGCCAGTACTGCATACCAACCTCTACATCTCTTGCCACAGCTTCTAGAATATTGATTGCAAGAATAAGAGGAGGGAAGCAGAGGGCAATTTTATGATCTGCAAGTCTCCAGGTAACTTCTCCTGTCACCTTATCTTTCTTTTCAAGATGTCTGATACACCAAAAGCCAATACATCCTGCTGTTGCAGAATAAACCTTTGCAAGATGGAACCAGTCCGTATAGGTT
>JAUQXG010000375.1 GCA_030834765.1 Lutispora sp. | reverse complement strand
TCAAATTCAGCAGTATCCATGTATATTTCTGGAAGGCTCATCCAATAACAGCTGTTGATGAATTTGATATCAAATTTTATATTAGCGGAGGCTAAGACCTTTTTCATCTTATATAGGGTGGTATGCAAATAAATATCAACTTTTTCAATGTTGCATTCTGGCCAAAGAGCTTCACAGATCTTCCATTTCGGGATTTCATTTTCTAGATTTTGCAGCATATATGCAAAAAGCTCTTCCGCCTTTGAAGTGCGCCATTTAACAGGCTGTTCGCTTTCAGCTCCGTATACTGATAATTTGCCGAAGCAATAAATACGACTATTGATTGAAAGTTTATTACGAAGAGCTGACAAGAATCCCTTTCTTCGTATGATACGTGGGATCGTCTGCTCTACATCTTCCAAGGACAATGGCTTTAATAAATAGTCTAAAGCATTCACACGGAAGGCATCTAGAGCGTATTGATCATAGGCGGTTACAAATACTATTTCCACATCACTATGTATTGCAAGTATTTTTTCAGCTAGTGCCAGCCCATTTGTTTCGGGCATTTCAATGTCGAGAAATGCAACATCTGGCTTAAAAAGCGGAAGACTTGATAATGCATCTGCTCCACTGAGAAAGCCTTCAATGACATTTATCTGTCCGGTTTTTTTTAGAAATATTTTAAGGATATCAATGGCGGGTTCTTCATTATCAACAATGATTGCATTTAACATGAAATAAAAACACCTCCAAAATTATGATATATCATATCCATTGATGATAAAAGTACATCAAATACATTTCGCCGGAATGCGAAAGGATACTGTTGTTCCATGATCTTTTTCACTTGAAATATCCAGAGCTGTACCATAGAAGCTTAAAAGCCTGCGATTTATATTATTCAAACCAACCCCTTTAATTTCAGTGTTTGAATGAATCAAATTATCTACTATATTTACAGGAATACCCGTGCCATTGTCTACTACTTGAATGGTAATCCATTCTTCACAGAAGGTCAAGGTCAAAGTAACTTTTCCACCCTGATTTCTTTTCACCAATCCATGCCTAATAGAATTTTCAACTATGGGCTGGATTGTGAGGGGCAGTATGCCATACTTTAAAACAGAGGGATCAATATGGTATTCTACTTCAATCTGCTTGCCAAACCGTGCTTTTTCAATTGCAGTATAAGCTTTCACAAGTCGGAGCTCTTTTTCAACAGAAACAAAGGAAGCAGTGCTGGAGAAATCAAAGCTGCTCCTCAAAAATATACCTAATTCTGAAAGAAGCTCCCCAGCTTTTACAGGATTGGTATAACAAAATGAACTGATGGTATTTAATGCATTGAACAGAAAATGAGGTCTGATTTGTGCCTGCAAAAAGGCTGTTTCTCTTTCAAGAAGCAAATCCTTAGATTTTTTTAGCTGTACAAGGGTTTTTACTCTGCATTTAAGCTCGCCTGCTTCAAAGGGCTTTTCTACAAAATCATTAGCACCTGCCATAAAGCCGGTTTCCAAATCTTTAGGAAGCGCTTTTGCAGTAAGTAGAAGGATTGGGAGTTCAAGAGGAGAGTAAATTTCTCTGATTTTCCTACAGGCTTCATAACCGGACATACCTGGCATCATGATATCAAGGAT
>JAUQXG010000034.1 GCA_030834765.1 Lutispora sp. | reverse complement strand
CGATTATAAAATTACAGATGAAGAAATATTAGATATGGTGGATTCAGCTTATTATTTAGGAAATTCTGCAATCATAAACGAAGCGCAATATCTGGTGGAAAAGAAAGTCATTAGCTTAAAAGAAGCTGAATTGATATTTGGTGAAGGTTATGGAATGAAAAGAAATGCGGTTCTATATTTTGCATTAAAAAATAAGATGGACTATCTCATTTTCTTGGATGATGATGAATACCCCATAGCAACGATAAAGATTGATGATAGTATTGTTTGGAAAGGCCAAGAGGTCCTATCAACTCATATCAGCAATATTAGTCATGCTGATATGACACATGGACATCATTGCGGTTATATTTCTCCAATACCACATTTAGATTTTAATGAAAAACTTTCTGACGGTGAGTTCACAATCTTTATAGAATCCATAAGCAATGATATTATTAACTGGGATTCAATAAAAGAAAAAATGAATGATGGCGGAGTTACCTATGCGGATCTTGACATCATTAATAGTAAAATTGTTGAAATTGTAAAAGAAATAAATGGGATGAAGTTTATCTCTGGAGCTAATTTGGGTTTTAACCTTAAGAACATGGATAAGTTATTTCCATTTTATAATCCACCAGGAGCAAGAGGAGAAGACACTTTCTTAAGCACCAGCATCGGTGAGTGTAATATAAGGAAAGTTCCTTGCTATACCTTTCATGATGGCTTCTCCACTTATGAGCATTTGCTTCTAGGAGTACTGCCAAACAAATTAAAAGCTATGAGGGCTGATTCAAGTATAATTACGAAAAGGTTTTTAAAAGCTTCCATCGGTTGGATTAGATATAAGCCCCTCTTGCTTTACATCACTCAAAGAGATCATTATGAAGCAGAAATTATGAAAATGAAAGAAAATTTATCAAATGTAATTCCTAAAATTTGTGATTATTTCGGAAACAATGAATTTAAAACTATATTGGATGAACTTGAATTTTATCATATACGTGTAGAAGAACATTATAAAGATTTTGAGAATACGAAGTTGGCATGGGCCAAAATAATGAAATTTTTAAAAGATCAATAACATGAGCTCATGCAAAAAGTGTATCAAGTTTCAGATATTTATACGATTAAAATAAACCTCATTTCTGTTAAATAATGAACAGGAATGAGGTTTTTCGATATTTGATATGGTGATGACAGCTAAGCCTTAATATGCAAAATAATTGTTAGAAATTTATTGAAAAAATAGATCGTTTAAATTTGCTATTGACATGATAGGATAAAAATATTATTATTTAGTTAGTAATTTACTAAGTTATTTAATTAGTAAATTACTAACTAAATAATATTGTAAATATAATTGGAGGTAGAGAAATGAAGATACCAACCACTTTAAAACATAAACCAGTTATTATAGCTGAAAACTATGAAAATATAGATGGTAGATATGCTTATAATACAGATGCAAAGGGACTTTCTTTAGGGTTAGCTCAATGGAATGATAGAGGAAAAGTGGATGTTTCGGCTAAAGTATGGAGGTATACTGGAGAAAAATGGTCTAGACAATCTGAAGAACTGCCTCTTCATCGTGTTCTTGATCTTGCAATTCTCGTTTGTAGAACAAAGCTTCACTTTAGAGAGGCCTATAGATATGATAAATTGTATGATACTGAAAACCCTATCATAGATAGAGTTGGTTTACAAGGTGATGCTATGACCGTAGCTGTATGTACGGATAATGAAAAAATCAATGATGATATGAAGCTATTTAGCCAAGCTTTAAGCAATGATGATGAACTTATTGGGGAACGTCTGCGCACTTTATCAAGAATATTAAAAGATATAGGGTATTAGTTTAATGGGCGGGAAAACAATCAACATCTCAATGTTTTTAGATGATGTTGGAAGAATAGTGCAGATTCCTATGCCAAATAGGACAAAGAGGCCTATCTTGGCCTATTTAACCAGCAAGTTTGAGGAAAGTCGTATTTATAGGGAAAAAGAAGTGAATGAAATCATCAATGCTTGGCATACCTTCGGA
>JAUQXG010000033.1 GCA_030834765.1 Lutispora sp. | reverse complement strand
AATAGTAAATTCTCTTTGGGTGATAGTTTCAATCCTTATTTTAATTGGATTATCAATTATACCTTGGTTGTCCTCTTTGTTTTGAATAGGATGTAAGAGTTTCAATCCTTATTTTAATTGGATTATCAATTATACTCTATTGAAGACTTTTTAGCTGAAGAGCTTGCTGCTTAGTTTCAATCCTTATTTTAATTGGATTATCAATTATACAGCATCTTCGTACATCTGCTGTAGCTTATCTTGCTGGGGTTTCAATCCTTATTTTAATTGGATTATCAATTATACGATATATCTCTGAAGTCACCTATAATATCAGGTTTAAGTTTCAATCCTTATTTTAATTGGATTATCAATTATACACGCATTTCTGCTATAAAGCCTATCTCTGGTACTGAGTTTCAATCCTTATTTTAATTGGATTATCAATTATACCCGCCGGCAAGATGTCAGACAAGACGATTACGGAAAGGTTTCAATCCTTATTTTAATTGGATTATCAATTATACACCACTTATTAATTTTTAGGGGGGAGTATTCATATTGTTTCAATCCTTATTTTAATTGGATTATCAATTATACCAGGTAGTTTCAGTAATCGTGATACGGTAGATGTATAGTTTCAATCCTTATTTTAATTGGATTATCAATTATACATTTTCAGCAGCAACTAGCTATGAAGTTGTTTTTTAGTTTCAATCCTTATTTTAATTGGATTATCAATTATACTTTATTTAATAAGTCTCTTACCTTGCTCCAATGTCCGTTTCAATCCTTATTTTAATTGGATTATCAATTATACTCCAAAAACTGAGTTGTATATTCTAATTACTAGATTCTCTAATCGTTTTGATGGCATTAAAATTCTATATTTGACTGGTTTTTTATACATTATGATGATAAAATCAGCTCCTTCATATTTATCAACATATTTGCTCATACCTTAAGAATAGCTATCTTAGCTATAATACTGCTGAAAATTTCTATAATTTTGTGGTCACATCATTTAAAGGTGCTTTCCTTTACCATTTTAACAACGCCGAATCCTCTTGATACGGACTTGCCTATACCTAAGTATTCCGGAATATTGAAATTCACTAGGAATTCACCTTTGAATGTCATCATATCCATGTTTTTAAATTTTACTGAATCAGGCTTCAAGTTTATATATGGAGTAAGCTGTTGCTCTACTGTATAATTAAAGCTCTTGGACATAGATAGTATATTTCCTGCTAAAATTCTCTTTAAAATCTCGTTCTTTTGCTCTTCATTTGATTTTTCATATTGCTTATGATTATCTTCATTCAGACACATCCATGGACTTTCAAACTTATATCTAACTAAGTCATTTGTTATTCCATAAGTCTGTCTCTTGTATTCAATAGACTTTTCATATATTTCAACATATTCACCCTGTATTCTAATATTATCCAGCTTATCTTCTATTTGCATTATTATATCTGCCCCTTTATTTATGCCGATGATAGCTGGTTTTCCTTCTACCGTTTTATATTGAATAATAGGATACCTATATATAAATTTTTCTCCCTTATGGTTGTGAAGTTCATCGATTTCCGAGAATTGCTCTGCTATATATCCCCTTATCTTAGGAATATCTCTTCTTGCCATTTCTAAACTACTGAATTTCATAATCAATACATTTAAATCCACAATAACCTCACTCACAAATTATTAATTTGAAAATACTAATCTAAAGTTGATCTCTATATCATGAAATATACTTATCTTAACTTTATCATTTTTCCCATAGTAGCTTGCAGCACTATATTGTCCACTATCCTCTAATATATAGACAGCTACATCATTCTCATCAGGATCAACTATCCAATATTCTTTAACTCCGTATATTCTATATAAATTAATTTTTTTAAGTAAATCAATTTTAGCTGTTGATGGAGAAAGTATTTCAACTATTAAGTCTGGCGCTCCCTTACATCCTTTTTCATCAAGCTTAGATTTATCACAAATAATACTTATATCCGATTCCATATAGTTAACTACTCTTCATCTGACAGGTCAGCATCGCACAGCCTTACTCCAAATGGTGCACAGTATATACTTCACAGCCCTTGCTAATTAAGTAATTTGCTATTTGTCTGGAAATCTCCATAGATTTTTTTTGGTGCAGTCTACTAGGCGGACTCATGCAATATGGAACACCATCTATTAGTTCCCATTTGTTTTTATCATCAAAATATATCTACATAGGTATATATTTTATGTTTCATTCTTGCTGTGGACAGCATGTTAATCCCTCCTAAAATGTAATAGACTTAATTCTTATTACTCCTCTATCAACATCATAACTATCACTATTTAAATATCTCATATTTCTTTCTTCAATATTAACATCATTAATATCATTCAAATCTTTTTTGTTCACTGCTATTCTATACTGACTAAGTTCTCTCCAGCAATTCGTTAACTCCTGATATCCTAACTCTCCTTTTATTATATCATCAATTAGTTTCTGTGTATCATTATTAATATTAACAAATAAGTCTACTTTCTTCTCGTCTTTTGGTATCAATTCAAACTTTCTTCTTATGCTTTCAAAGCTAAGTGTGCTAATATAATCAAAAAACTCAGTTGAAGTATCGTTACTTTTTATTTTATCTACTCTTTTAAAGTATTCCTTGTTTAATTCAAGTAATTGGCTTTCAGGAATAATATTATATTTTGAAACGATTTCATTAGTTGCTCTCAGCAATGATATTGGATAAATATAGTTGCAAAACTTTTTGTTATTATGTTCAGAATTTGTTACAAGAAAAAGTTTTACTATTCCTTTGTTACCCATCCCATTTCGATTAGCTCTTCCTGCTGTTTGATTAATTGAATCCATCGTAGAAAAGTCCCTATACACAA
>JAUQXG010000374.1 GCA_030834765.1 Lutispora sp. | reverse complement strand
CATTTATCAGGCTGGATTTGCCAGCATTTCTTCTGCCAAAAATCGAGATATGAAGTCTGTTCGCCTTTGGAGTATCAATCATTTTTTACCCTCCTAAAATCTTAGATCTCTTTCCCCGGATTCAATCCTTTTTAACATTTTTTCTGCGGCATCCTTTGCAGCTTCGCTCTTTATTTCAGAAATAGCTTTATTAATTGTCTCATTTCCAACCTTAGTAAGCTCTTCATCTCCATAATCTAAAATAAATTCTTTAAATGTTAAAGCAGCATTTGGCTGGCATACATTTTGAATTGCACCGGATTTTGCAAGCCTCATAAAGCGATCCCCTGTTCTGCCTTCTCTATAACAGGCTGTGCAGTAGCTTGGCAAATAACCACCTTCACATAAACTTTTAATGATCTCCATTGGTGACCTATGATCTTCAACTTGGAACTGAGGCTTTTCATTCCTGTTTTGTTTTTCATCATTATGTTCCTCTGCATAGCCACCTACTCCAGTACATGAGCCTGCACTTATTTGAGATATTCCAAGGGCTAACACTTCATGTCTAAAATCCGGTTTTTCTCTTGTAGATAAAATCATGCCTGTATAAGGAACAGCTAGTCTAATCACTGCAACAATCTTTTTAAATTCATCATCTGAAACCAGATAAGGAAATTTTTCTATATTTACACCTTCTGCAGGTCGTAATCTTGGAACAGAAATTGTATGTGGTCCCACTCCCATATCTTTTTCTAGGTTCTCTGCATGCATAAGCATTGCAATTGTATCATATTTGTAGTCGTATAATCCGTATAACACACCTAATCCAACATCATCAATTCCACCCTGCATTGCTCTGTGCATAGCTGTGGTATGCCAATTATAGTTATGTTTAGGCCCCTTTAAATGCATTTTTTCATAAGTTGGTTTATGATAAGTTTCCTGAAATAATATATACGTACCTATTCCCGCTTCTTTCAATCTGCTATAGTCCTCAACGCTAGTAGCGGCTATATTTACATTAATTCTTCTTATGCTTCCATTATCAAGCTTTATGGAATATATTTTTTCCATACACTGAATAATATAATCTAAAGAACAATTGCTATTATCTTCTCCAGCTTCTAGAACAAGTCTTTTATGTCCTAAGCTTTCTAATATTCTTATTTCCTTTTCTAATTCTTCCATCGAAAGCTTTCTTCTTGTAAAGCTTGAATTGCAATGCTTATATCCACAATATTCACAATCATTCACACAATAATTACTTATATAAAGTGGTGCAAACAATACAATTCTTTTGCCATAGATCTTTTCCTTTATTTGCTTTGCAGTTTTAAACATTTCCTCTAGTAAACTCTCGTCTTTAATATTAAGCAGTACAGAGGCTTCTTTATGATTTAACCCTACGCAGCTAGATGCTTTCTGTAGTAATTCCCTAATATATTCTGCATCTTTTGCCTTCTCCTCTCCATATTTTATGGTCTCTTGAATCTCACCATCTATTATAAATTCCTCAGCTTTAAATTCTTGCAATTATATTACCTCCTATTTTATAATTTCTCTTTTTTTAGTGTATATTGTTAAATTTTAGTCAGTGCCGATTTCACATTAATACCTTCAACTTTGCCTAACTTTCCTGTTAACGCGCTTACTTCATCAGATGTTCCATCTACAATTAGTGAGATCACTGAGATATTTCGTTCTTTATAAGGTATCCCCATTCTTCCTACAATAATTTGTGCATATTCATGAAGGATATGATTCACTTTTGAAACACTCTCAAAGTCTTCAACAACAATCCCTACAACACCTATTCTTTTTTCCATTTTTCCCTCCAAAAATAAAAGCCTCCAGCAAAAACTGGAAGGCTAATATAATTTATCTCCTCCTTCTCCTTTTGCTTAGAAAATCCTTGCAATTAGATAGAATCACTAATTTTAAAAAATATCTAAATCCTTTCAACCAGAAAATCCAATTCAAAAGATCTAATTTAAGCTTATATCATCGTTAATTCATTGTCAATCACTTCATGGCGAGAATTTTTAAAAGTTCTTGCTTCATTTCTGATTTAGTGCAAATCGTATGATGAATTCTGCGCTTCTTATCCAAATCCTTTACTGCATCTGGTACTGCGCTTCTCATAAGCTTCGCCATTTGCCCAACAAGCTCATAATCATCCACATCCTGTAAGCTCTCTGATAAGGAATTCATCACTGCGCTTGTAAACTTATAGGGACTGGCTGTAGAAACAATTATCGTTTTAGTCTTATCATCTGTCTCATCTATATATTTTTTATATACTGAATATGAGACAGCTGTATGGGTATCAATTATATAGTTATATTTATTATATATCTCTTTTATTGCTTCAGATGTTTCAAATTCAGTAGCAAATCCTCCATAAATATCTTGAAGATTATCTCGCTCTTCTTTTTTTAGCTCATACTTGCCAAACTGAGATAATTGCTTCATTAGCTCTGCTATCCGCATTGCATTATCTTTTGATATTTTGGATATATACCTTTCTAAATTGCTGGATATTAATATATCCATAGAAGGAGAATTGGTAATTTTAAATTCCCTCGTTTTATCATAAATGCCCGTTTTAAAAAAATCATATAAAACTTTGTTTTCATTAGATGCGCATATCAGATTATTTATAGGCAGTCCCATTGACTTTGCATATAAGCCTGCTAATATATTTCCAAAATTACCTGTAGGTACGGCAAAGTTAACTAACTCTCCCGGCTTAATTTCTCTCGATTTGCACATTTGTAAATATGCATAAAAATAGTATACTATTTGTGGTACTAATCTTCCAATATTTATTGAATTGGCAGAGGAAAAAATGTAACCACTATCTTTCATTGTTGCAAGCAGCGCTTTATCACTAAACATTTCCTTCACACCGTTTTGAGCATCATCAAAATTTCCATCTATACCAATCACATAAGTGTTTTTTCCTTTTTGTGTAACCATCTGCTGCTTTTGAATCTCACTTACTCCGTATTCAGGAAAATATACTATGATTTTAATTCCTTCGACATCAGCAAAACCTTCTAAAGCTGCCTTTCCTGTATCTCCTGAAGTAGCAGTCAGGATTACTATTTCATCTTTAATATCAAGTTTTTTTGCAGCTGTTTTTAAAAGATATGGCAAAATTGATAAAGCCATGTCCTTGAAAGCCAAAGTAGGTCCATGATAAAGTTCTAAGAAGTATGTGTCACCTATCTTTTCAAGTGGCGCAATTATATTCGCATCAAATTTATCATCATACGCATTATTAATGCAATACCTCAGTTCATCTTCAGAAAAGTCATTTAAGAAATCCTTCATTATTATGTAGGCTAATTCCTGATAATCAAGTTCAATCATATCCTGTATTTTAACTTCAAGCTTTGGAATTGACATCGGGATAAACAATCCACCATCATCAGCAATCCCCTTAAGTATCGCTTCCGCGGATTTTACTGAAATGGAATTACTTCTTGTGCTTTTATATTGTACTTCTGTCATAAAACTACCTCCTAAAGTATTCCTTTTAAAAAATAATCCATAAGCTTGTGACCTTCTTTAAGATACAAGCCTGTTTTACTTGCATATTCTTCATCATATGTTGCATTCTTTTCTATTCTTCTTTTAGTATTTTCAAATATTAAAAAAGGTACAGGGTCAGAAGTATGGGTTCTAAGTATTAATGGAGTAGGATGATCAGGCAATAACATTAACTTATAGTCTTCACCCATATTATCAAGTTCATCTACTATGGTTTTAAGGATCTCTTGATCAATCAATTCAATAGACTTAACTTTATTATCAATTTCATATCTATGACCACTTTCATCCG
>JAUQXG010000373.1 GCA_030834765.1 Lutispora sp. | reverse complement strand
TGTCCTGGTTACTTTATGCCTTAATAAAGGCAGACTCCATACGATACAATTGGATATCCTTGAATAAAAGGAATTTCCTGAACCTTCATTTATAATCCTATGAAACTTAATATGCTTAGGAAGTTCACATTTTATCAATATATGTTTGATCGGGTTATCACTTATATTTTGAGCGGATATTTGGAATATAATAATATCTCCGCTTTTCTTAATAGGCATGTTTTCATAGACTTTACCTAGTGTACTTGTCTTGACCGTCATGTGTAATTTTAAGTATGAGTCCATAGTGTTACCTCCTAATTCAATGATTGATATATGGTAGAATGTGTCGTAAATTGCGAACGAAATATAAAGGAAAAGCTAGTAAATTGTAGAATTATATATTAACTGATTATTCTTGTACAAAATAAGGAGTATAGCAATGGGATGGAACATAAATCCTTTATGTAAGCATATAAAAGGCAGAGATTTATTGGATGAAGAAAAGGCTGAACATAAGTATATTGGATTGATACTGCCAATCATAACGATTGTTCTTTATGAAATAATCTATGCATTTACTGGTGGATTGATGATAGGATATTTTGGTATATTTGGAGCAGTTGTAGCCATTGCCACTTTTATAGCTGGAGCAGGAATTGGAATGATTTGTACAGTCATCTCTATGGTTTATCTTATAGCCCCTTATACATATAATATAAATTTCCAAGACTTTTCAAATATATTCTTAATCTTGTTCAATGTTTTTTTGCTTATAGCGACTGTTGCAGTTATTGAGGTGATAAGACAAAAGATAAAGAGTACATTACAAAGACTTGTAGAGAAACAGAAAGAGATCACAAAGGCAGGAACAGACATATTAAGAGATAGTTTACAATTTAAAGAAATAACAGAAAATATGTTTGATATCATATGCAGAACCGATGGACAAGGAAAAATAACTTATATAACTCCCTCAGTAAAAAATGTTCTAGGGTACAGTGCAGATGCCATAGCTGATTGGGATGTTTTCGTTAAAATGCATCCTGATGATATAAAGTCTATGAAAATGTCTTTTGACAAGGTGGTAAATAACGGAGGTTCATTTTTCACGGAGTTTAGATATAAAACAGCCGATGGAGTTTATAAATGGTTGGAAGCGGCAGGAAAAGCTATATTCGATTCTGAAGGCAGCATTTCTGGCACTATCATATCAGCTAGAGATGTAACAAGAAGAAAGCAAGCAATTATAGCATTAAAGGAAAGTGAAGCAAAGTTTAGAGAGATATTTCATAATACAAACGATGCAATACTTTTGCATAAATTTTTAGAAAATGGATTACCAGGAAGATTTATTGAGGCAAATAACAAAGCTATAGAAATGATAGGATATTCAAAGGAAGAACTTATGAATATGACTACCTTGGACATAACAGCAGACGATGAGATTGATCTGCTTCATACAAGGGTACTTGATTTTATGATTGAAGACGGGATAACTTATGAAAGTAAGCTGATAAGCAAAGAAAATATAATGATACCTGTAGAAATAAGCGGACATCTTTTTATTCTTGATGGAGAAACTGTTCTGATTTCAATTATAAGAGATATTACAGAAAGAAAACAGGCTGAAGAAGCTTTAAGGCTTAATGAAGAAAAATATAGAAGCCTAGTGGAGCAATCACCTGATGCAGTATATGTTCACAAAGAGGGGCAGATGATTTATGCCAATAAAGCGGCAGCAAAATTATTTGGTGTGAAGAAGCCTGAGGATATTATTGGAAAGAATATGGTTGATTTTTTAAAGGTTACCAAAGAGTTTGAAGATATGAATGCATATAGGAAAGAACAATGGGAAAAAGGAGCAAATGAACTGCCTCTATGGAGTTACAAGCTTGAAAGATATGATGGCGAGATCCTTGAAGTAGAAGGGGCATCTATACCTGCAATCATTGATGGCAAGCCTGGGGTTCAGTTCGTTGTAAGAGATATCAGTGAAAGAAGAAGGATTGAAGTCATTCTAAAGAAAGCAGAACAGGAAATGGCGCTTTATAAGGAGAGTGTAGAATATGATAGGATTAAGACGGAATTTTTCGCAAATATGTCCCATGAAATCAGAACGCCGCTAAATCTTATACTAAGTGCCCTTCAACTTATGAGTATGAATATAAAGGGTAAAGAAACAATTGAAGATGCAGGAAAGCTGACAAGATATACAGATATTATGAAACAAAATTGTTATAGACTTTTGCGCTTAGTCAATAATCTGATAGAAATCACCAAACTGGATTCTGGGTATCTTGAACCAAACTTCAAAAATGAAAATATAGTATCTTTAGTAGAAGATATTGTATTATCTGTAGCACATTATGTTGAAGACAAATCGTTAAATCTTAGTTTCGATACCAATGAAGAAGAAATGATCATGGCTTGCGATGCAGATATGCTAGAAAGAATCATTTTAAATCTATTATCAAATTCTATAAAGTATACAGAGCCTGGTGACCATATAGATGTAATAATGGATGTACAAAGTGAAAAAGTGAAAATTCATGTGAAAGACTCAGGAAAAGGTATACCAGAGGATAAGCAAGAAATTGTATTTGAAAGATTTACACAAGTAGATAAACTTCTTACAAGAACCAGTGAAGGAAGCGGCATCGGATTATCCTTGGTAAAAGGCCTGGTAGAAGTACAGGGAGGTATTGTATATTTAAACAGTAAGTATGGAGACGGAAGTGAATTCATCATAGAGTTACCTGTAAAGAAACTGGAATATGGTGAAAATTCATTTGAGGAAGTGGCGGCCTCCCAGGCGCAGGAAAGAGTAGAAAGAATAAACATAGAGTTTTCTGACATTTATGAGTAATATAAGAAAGGTGCTGGATCAAATAATTTATCCCGCACCTTCTGCATATTATTGAGATACTTTGATCTTCATACCTTCTTTTAAGCTTATATCTGGAGAAAGTATTACTTCATCGCCTTCTTTCAGTCCACTTAAAACTTCTACCCTATCTTTACTCTCTATTCCTTTTTCTATTTGTCGAACTTTTAATATGCCACCTTCATTTATGAACACATTTGATTTTCCATCTATCTCAAATATAGTTTTTTCACTGACGATTAAGGCATTGGCCTTACTATCTGTAATGATACTGATATCCATATCGTATTCAGGCTTTAACAAAGCTGTGGCCTCATTAAAATCGATTTCTACCTTTATACGCTTTTGTTCTATTCCTAGTTCTGACATCTTGCTAAAAGCTTTAGGATAGATTTTTCGAATTGTGCCTTTCGCAGAGTTTATGCCGATATCATCGTTGCTTATTAAGACAGGGGAGCCCACTTTTATATCACCAATATCACTGATTAATATATCGCTTTCTAAATATATGTGACTAATATCTCCTACTTGAAATAGCAATGCTCCAGGCTGTATGGTTTTTCCCGCTGCAATTTCACTGCTCATAATAGTTCCGCTTATAGGTGATTTTATAATCAAATTATTTAAATTTTTTACTGAATCGCTTATTTGCAGTTGAAGCTCCGATATCTGTGCTTGATATTGTTTGCTAATAGATTGAGATTTTCCTTGATTTGCAATATCTAAACTAATTTTTGCAGCTTCAAGAGATGCTTCTGCAGAAGCAAGGCCTGTCAGGGAATTCTGATAAACATCTTCACTGATGGCACCAGCCTCATAAAGCTTTTTGTTGTTTTGTGCTATTCTATTTGCGGAAGAATAGGTAGCTTCTGCTGATTTAATGAGTGTTTCTAATTTTCGAATTTCATTTTCGCTTACACCTTTTATTGCTTCATCATATTGTGCTGACAATGCTTGCTTTTTTAATTCCAGTGTCTTTATCCCAAGCCTAAGCTGAGAATCATCTAGTCTGGCCAGAATGTCAACTGCGTTGATTGTCTCGCCTACAACTGGTAAAACTTCTAAGATTCTTCCCCCGGCAACTGAATAAATTGAAGTTTCATTTTCTAGCTTTACTACTGCACTTTCTTCAACAAATTTTTCTATATCTCCTTTTTTTACCTTTTCAACCTCCACACTGATAGCACTGTTGCCAGCTTTCATTTTGTAAGCAATAGCCACAATAATTAATGCAGCAAGGATAATCCAGATTATTTTTTTCTTCATATAAAAACCCCCCTAAGATATGCGATTTTTCAAAGCATCAATAAAGTTAAGATTGTGTATTTTCTTGTATGCAGTAAATTGTGCTGCTGCTACAAAAACAATAGTAGCTAATGCTGCGAAGACAAAGGCTCTGGGTTCTACGATAATAGGTAAGGTTATAAGTTCTGAGCTAAAGGCATCTGCCATTAGTCCTATCATACCTATGCCAATGGGTATGCCTGCGATAATTGCCACTATAGCCATTACAAGATTTTCTTTAACTATCATTTTGTAAATATCCATTTTGTCAAAGCCCATGACCCTGAGAGATGCGAACTCCATGTTCCGTTCAGATATTCCAATGATTGTGGAATTATACACGATGGCAAACCCAAGTATTCCTCCAAATAACATATAGAACCATACAGCTATTATCATGGTATCCATATATTCTAAAAATGAATTTTTTATATCAACAGAGGAGCGAACTACAGCAATGTTTTTTATATCTTTTAGCGATTCCTTTAAATTGTCATTTGAACGAATCGTCACTCCTGTAACCATTCCTTCTTCCAATAAAAGCTTATTCATAGAATCTATGCCCATATAAGCATTTATCCCGAGATATTGTTTGACTATACCTGAGACCTTTATAGAAACATCAGCTTTTCCAGGAATAAAGTTTTTGACTTTTAAATAGTCTCCTTTCTTTATGTTTAGAAGTTTTGCAAGTGTTTCTGTAAGAAGGAAACTATTATCTTGAAGCACTACTTTTTGATCATTTTTATCTCTAAATTCATAAAATTCTGTATCTTTAGGAATACCTATAACTCCTACTGTTTTTTTCTTCCATCCATTTTGCAATTCAAAGGGATACTCCACCTTTGCCTCAATTCTATCTATTTGAGCTAACTTTCTTATTTCAAGCATTGATTTTTCAGTTAATGGTCTAGAAAAGTCAACGGTATAATCCATTTTCTGATATTCGCCATATTGCAGCGTAAACATGGCTGACATAGCATTTATCATATATAGAGGAACAACATTGATGGAATAAGACAATGCCAGACCTAATACCAGGAATACAAAACGTTTTTTTGTTCTGAAAATGTTTCGTATGACCATTTTCCAACTGAAGCTTATCCTTCTCCATAGAAATGTCAATCTTTCTAGTAGAATTCTTTTGCCTGACTTTGGGGCTTCTGGTCTCATGGAATCAGCAGGAAGTATGTGTATTACCGATCTTGCCCCGAAGAGTCCAGAAATAATGCAAAATCCACTGGTCAGTATAACTGCATAAAAAATATAAGAATAATAAATATTTACTTTTACCACAGGGATATTAAAGAACTCAATAAAAACCCTTGTCAAAAATCCTGCTAACAGCAAGCCGGAGGAAATTCCAATAGCAGAACCTGCAAGGCCAATTGCAAGAGCATATTTTGTATAATGAGAAAGAATGCTCACATTTCCATAGCCTAAGGCCTTCAAAACGCCTATTGCAATTCTATCATTATTTACAGTTCTCGAAAGCATAATAGATATGATAAGTGCCGCTACCATGAGGAAAAGTACAGGTACAGCAGAGGACATCTTATCAATGCCATCTATTTTTTGGTTGAGGACATTATTGCTCAGCTGATTTTCTCGGGTTATGATTTGTTTTACCCCGAATGCATTTAATTCCTTTTCAATTTTCTCTGCCAAATCATCAATATTTTTGTCATCGTATACCTTTATAAGCAACTCATTATAATTTCCTCTGTATCCATATACAGATTGAGCAAATTCTTTGCTTACATAGAATATGCCAAACTTTTCTGGTGCAGGGAGTAAGGCTTGCTCATTTTCCATTAGATAAACAAATTCGGGGCTAGCGGCAATTCCAGCAACGGAAAGCTCTTGGTTTATTCCGTTTATATATGGAGTTACCTTATCACCTGGTTTTATATTTCTTGCGTTGGCAAACTGATCTAATATTATTACTTGATTTATGCTTGATATATTTTTCCCGCTTTTCATATACAGCTTATTAATAGCTTCATAGCCAGGGGAAATTGACATTATTCTCACTGTAACCTTTTCATCTGTACTGTCCTTTATTCTAAGAGGCACGTCAAAGCTAATTCTACCCTCTACAGATTTTACCCCTGGGATTTTCTTTACTCTTTCTAATGCGTTTTCTGGGATTTTCATGAGTTTTACATTTATATCATTGAAATTGGTGGATTCATAGTAATAGCTGACTGAATCTCTTATATTAATGCTCATCATGGAAAAGGCAATAAAGATGCATAATGCCACTGCAACGATTACTGTAACCGATATGAACTGTCCTTTGGAATG
>JAUQXG010000372.1 GCA_030834765.1 Lutispora sp. | reverse complement strand
TCTATCCTCATCATGAATGATCAGTATATATGATGTAAAGGACATAATTTCAAAAAAAGTAAAGAGGTTTAACATGTCTGCGGAAATGAAAACACCTATGGTTGCACTCAGCGTGATAAGATAGAAAAAATAATACCTGTTGCGGTTCTTATACTTTATAAGGTATTGAGTGGTATAGATTGTTGTAACGAACCAAATAAAAGAGGTAAGCCATACAAAAATATATCTAAATGGATCAACTCTAAGATAGAGCCCTTCTGCCATTATATCTGGCATTATTACATTGATTCCCTCATCTCCAATATATCGAGAAAGTATAACCACTAATAAAAATTCCAATCCAGTTAATAATACATTAAAAATATCTCTTCCCTTTTTAGAGTTTTTACCAATTATATATGCAATAATTGCTCCTACAATTGGCATAAGCAGTATACATAAAACAAGCACCTTACCTATCAACCGTTTTCCCCCCCTTAAACAATAATATCCACAATTGATTTTATAAAATTAAGAACCATGCTAGGGAAAATACCTAATATAACTACAATACCTGTTAACAGCACTATAGGATATAACATATACGGGTTAGGGTCTTTGTTTGTTACTTGATCATAATGAAAATCCTTACCAGGAAAAAATGCTATGATTATGATTGGTATCAAATAAGCAGCAGTCAAAAGCGCGCTTAGAAGAAGTATGACTACAAAAAATATTCTATTTTCCAAAAGCCCTCCCTGAGCAAGATACCACTTACTTACAAAACCATTTGTTGGAGGAATTCCAATGAGAGAAATGGAAGCGATAGAAAAACACCACATAGTAACAGGCATTTCTTTTCCAATTCCTCTTATCTCATACATATACTTTTTACCTGTCATATATATAATGGCACCAACGCAAAAAAATAATGTGATTTTTATAAAGGCATGATTGACAAGATGCATCAATCCACCTGTAAGTCCAGGTTTATTTAGCAGTATTATCCCTAATATTACGTAACCGAGCTGACTAACGGTGGAGTATGCAAGCCTTTTCTTTAGATTCTGTTCACGAAACGCCAGCATAGAACCCATAAATATCGTGATGCCAATTAATATACTAAGAAGTTGTGTCGCATGAATTTCTCTAATGATTGATGAGCCAAAAATATAATATGTGATTCTTACCAGTGCAAATATCCCCGATTTTACAACTGCAACTGCATGCAAAAGTGCACTCACTGGTGTTGGCGCTATCATAGCAGATGGAAGCCATCCATGAAGAGGTACGATTGCAGCTTTTACACCAAATCCAAGAAACATAAGTATATAAAGAAAGCTAAGAAGTTCTATGTCGTGAGGCAATATTTTATTCCATATTCCATGCTCAATAAAGTTAAAGTTGCCCCCAACAATATATAATAAGATCACTCCGCTAAGTACTAAGGTTGCTCCAAAGAAAGAATATATAAGATATTTTTTTCCTGACTGTAATGCCTCTTCACTGCCTTCATGAATTACTAATGGGAAAGTCACTAAAGTCAAAAATTCATAAAACATATACATTGTAAAAAGATTGCCTGAAAATGCAATTCCTAATGTTGCACCAAGCGTAAGAATAAAAAACGTAAAGAATTTTTCTTCCTTTCCTTCATGCTTCATATATTCAATTGAATAAAACAAAGTACAAATCCAAAGAAATGATACAATACTTGCAAATAATATTCCAAGCTTATCAATACGAAAATAAATATCAAGAAGCTTATTTATCTTATATAAATCCACCTCTGGGTTATGGAAAAAGGTTAGCAAAGAAATAGTAAAAATAAAGTTTAATACAACAACAGAAATCAAAAATATGTTCCTATTGCCCTTATTTCTGAACTTAATTATATTGAATAGTATTGAGCAAATGAAAGGAAATAATATTGGGACTAAAATAAAATAATTATTCAAATATATTTAACCTCCACCATAGCTTACAGATTTGTAACTCCAATATTTATCATATTTAAAACACCCTTCGAAGCCAAGCCAAAATATATCACTGCCAACGATAATATTAACATTGGCAAAAGTGCTTTCAGAGATCTCTCCTTAGAATTAAAAACTTTACCCTTTAAGTTTTCATCACCGAAAAATGCATTAATTATGATTGGCAAATAATACATGGCATTTAACAAGCTGCTTAGCAATAAGACAATTATTAAAAATAGTCTATCGGCATCAATGATAGCAATTGCAAAATTCCATTTACTGTTAAACCCTGCAAAAAGAGGTATGCCTATCATTGAAAAAGCAGATACAATGAATATTCCAAGGGTGACAGGCATTTCAACTCCGATACCCTTCATAT